>JAFCCX010000012.1 GCA_017609995.1 Candidatus Pacearchaeota archaeon
CATTGGTTATCTTCTAAAGAGAGCTAAGAAAAAGTATGTTGTTATCCGGCATCCAATGCCTTATGGTGTACTAAAAAATCAAATCTGGGAACGGTTTGAAACATATCAGGACCTTATTAAGTACAAAGTAACTGTTGAAGAAAGAGAAGAATATGAACCGCATATTGAAAGAGGAGAAATAGTTTATGCTGGTGTTGATTATGGTGAGATTCTTCGGCGAGCTGAAAAAGAAGCTGATGTAATTATTTGGGATGGTGGAAACAATGACCTTCCATTTTACAAACCAGACTTGCATATTGTTCTTGCAGATCCACTAAGACCTGGAAATGAATTAACTTATTATCCTGGTGAAGCAAACTTAATGGCTGCAGATGTTATAGTTATCAACAAGGAAAGTTCTGCAAAGAAAAGTGATATTGAATTAGTTAGAGAGAATTCAAAGAAAGTAAATCCAACTGCAAAAATTATTGATGGTGACTCTGAAATTCAAGTTAGAAACGACCATATAATCAAAGGAAAGAAAGTACTTGTTGTTGAAGATGGGCCAACACTAACTCATGGTGGAATGAGTTATGGTGCTGGATTAATTGCAGCAAAAAGACATGGAGCAAAACCAGTTGATCCAAGAAAATATGCTGTTGGTTCAATCAAAGATGTTTATGCTAAATTCAAACAAATAACTAATCTTCTGCCTGCAATGGGCTATTCTCCAAAGCAACTTAAAGAACTTGAGGAAACAATTAACAAAACTCCTGCTGATGCAGTTATTATTGGAACACCAATTAGATTAGGCAGGTTAATTAAGATTAACAAACCTGCTGTAAAAGTCAACTACTTTTTTAAAGATATGAATGGTTCACTAAAGAAAATTGTAAATAACTGGCTGAAAACTATCTAACTCTTCGTCTTTTACTAAGTTTCATTTTTCGATATCTTGTTGGTGAAACGCTTGTTGTGGTTTCTTGGTGAATGAAGATGTGTCTTGTTAGTAATGCTTTTACAACAGTTGTTACAATGTACAAGACTAAACCCATTCCAATCATAACCATTACAATTGTAAGCACTTTGCCTTGCGCAGTAATTGGGTTATAACTACCAACACCAACTGTTGTTACAGTTAGAACAACATAATAAACGGCATTTAAGAATGAACCTTCAACTGCAATTCCTTCAATTAGTAAGTAAATATATGAACCAACAAAAATTAGAATTATAAATAAAGCAATTGCAATTCCAAGTGAAACCCAATCAATATCACCATCAGCCATGTATATATTACAACCGATAGTTTATTAAAAAAGTTCCTATTCCAAAACAAATCAGGGATTTGTTGGGCCCATCAAAATTAACGTTTTGATTTGGTGTTCTTAACTACTTGGAAAAGGCCATAACCAATTAGCATAACTACCAAACCACCTACAATTGCTCTCCAGTCATCAATTTGTGTAATCATAAAGAGTGCAGATGCTACACCAATTGCTGGAATAATTGGGAATTTACCAATTGTTCCTGGAATCTGGAAAACACGTTTCTTCTTTGGCTGGCTGTATCTTAATTTTATTACTGCAGCATTAATTATTGCAAATGTTGCAAAAATCGCAAAGTTCGTAGTCTCAGCAATAAGTTTAATGTTTCCAATTAGTGCAAACATTATTGTAACTGCCATAATAAAGAACACAGCAATATACGGTGTTCTTCTAGATTTATGAATTGCTGAGAACATCTTGATTTTCTTATATCTCTTAGCCATTCCATAAAGCAATCTAGAGGTTGTAACTAGAATTATCATAACTGTGTTTGCTGTCGCGAAGATTGCAATTATCGCGAGAACTAAGAATGCATTGTTGCCCATAACCGCTGCAGCAACATCTGCTAATGGGGCTGTGCTAGCAGCTAGTTTCTCCCAACCAAGAACAGAAACAGATGCAATTGCAACAAGAATGTATAAGAATGTTGTAACACCAATTGCTGTTAAAAGTGCTTTAGGAATAATTCTTCTTGGATTTTTCGTCTCTTCTGATAATTTTACAACAGCTTCAAACCCAATAAATGCGAAGAATATCAATGACGCCCCTGAAAGAACTCCAGGTACTCCCTGTGGCATCTCAAAATAATTTACCTTTCCAAAATAACTCATACCTAAGAAGATAATTAGAAGAAGTCCGCTAATCTCAAAGAAAGTGAAAAAGATGTTAAATGACTGTGTTTCTTTTATTCCGCGATAATTAACTATAGAGAAAACAACTAAGCAACCTACTGCGAACACAATAAGTGGGAGCGAGACCCACTGCGAAACCATACGCGAGAAATAACCTGCAAAACCTAATGAAACTGCTGCAGCTGCAACAACTCCTTCAAAAATTACCATAAATGCCACTAACCAACCTATATGTTCATTAAATGCTTCTTCTGCATAGAGATACTCTCCCGCATCTTTTGGAAACATAGATGAGAGTTCAGCATAAGATAAACCAGTGAAAGCTGCAATAAATGCACCAATCATAAAAGATATCCACACAGAGTTTCCTGCAAGGCCTGCTGCCTCACCAAGAAGAACATAAATTCCGGCACCAAGAATAATTCCAATACCTGCTAGAGTTGCACCAAGATAACCAAGTTCCCGTTTCAAACCTAATTTCTTACCTATTCTTTTCTTAAAACGTCTATGTGCATGTGCAAATACTCTATGTTTGTATGTTTTTGTTACGATTTTATGCTCCCCCTAAAAAATTGCTTTACAATTTTTTGGGCCCAATCGAAATTTGTTCGATTTGGGTTTCAGTCGCAGTCTAAGTGTATACTATGAAGTCACTTTTACTTCAGCTGACTTCATCGTATGACTTAGCAAGTTAAGTATCTTTGAATATTTATTTAAGAGATTTTGTGATATTTAAATTTTTACATAAAATTGGTGGTGAAATAACTGGGTTACCAACATTTGGTGGCTCAGCTGCCCAAGAATAAACTTGCTCTGCTTTTTTACCAACTGCAGAAATACTTTCAAGTAAATTTAGAATGTTCTCTGAAATCCGAATATCTTTTACAGGATAAGCAATTCTTCCGTTCTTAATTAAGAAAACTGCATCTCGCGGAATTGTTGAGAAATCTCCTTTAACATAATTTTGGAAAGTTGTATACCAGGTGTTTGTAACTAAGAGTCCTTTTTGAACTCGCTTAATTAAATTTTGATATTTAGCATCTCCTGGTTTGATAATTGTGTTCCAGGGTGTTGGAGAAATCAGACCGGCATTTGCAGTTGTTTTTGTTTTGTATTTTCTTGCAGTTGAAGTATTATGCAAGTAAGTTTTCAAAATCCCATCTTCAATTACTTTTGTGTCTTTTGTTGGAACACCTTCCTCATCAAAACTTGCAGAAGCTAAATCTCCTGGTGAACGTCCAGAATCTCTCATTGAAAATTTTGAACTTGCAACTTTTTGTTTTAGTTTGTCTTTAAAGAAAGACATTCCAGATTCAACAGAATAAATTGAAGTTGCGCCTGCAACTCCTCCAAGTAAATCGCCAAGAGCTAGTGGATCAAAAATAACATCATATTTTCCAGCTCCAGTTTTCTTTGGATTAATAGCCATTTGTGCAATTCTTCCAGACTCTGCTCCAGCAAAAGCAGGTTTAACATCAATTAATCTTGTACCACAAGAAATTTTATGTCCTGAAGCATCTTTTGAAGTAAAAGAACGAATTGAAAGGCAGGCATCTGTCTCTTGGTCTTGTGCATGAACTCCGGTTGATGTTGAAAGATAAACATGTGTTACTCCGAAGTCAAGGACTCCTGTACATCTTCTTGCACCATTTCTCAAAGCAGAATTAATTGCGTTTTCTACAAGATCAATACTGTGGCTACCTAATGTTTCAATTTGTCTGTCATAAACATTTGGAATCTTTTTGTAATGAAAATGGTCTTTTGCAATTCCATTGTAATCTTCTGTTGGCGGAATATATTTGATAAACTTAAAGATTCGACTTAGTGTTTTGTCAATTTCAGAAGTTGTAAATTTCTTTATATTAGTTGCAACAATTTTCTTATCTTTAACAAGGAATATATCTGCTGAAATGTTTTCAAAGTTTTTGATTGTAACAATTTCATTATTTACAAACTTAACTTGCCCTGTCTTATCTAAAATAGAATGAACAATAACATCATCTGCACCGTACTTTTTAGCTTTTTTTACTGCATATGTTGGTAACTCCTGTATCCTAAGATCTGCCAAGGCGAATCCTCCTTAATCTTATTGCTGGACCACCCATTGTAACTGGAATGTCTTGTTCTGGCTCGCCTTTTCCGCAAGTTCCAGCCATCAATCTAACATGTTTAGCAACAGCGTCAATTGAACCATAAATTGTTGGTGTTGTAAGTTCAAGAGATGGTTCTTTAACTGGTTCAGCAATTTTTCCATTTTTAATTAAATAAGAATCATTTCCAACTGCTTTGAAATTAAATCGTTTATCATCAATGTTCCACTCCTGGAAACTTTTTATGTAAACTCCTTTCCTTATACCTTCAATTAATTCGTGCTCTGTTTGTTTCCCAGGAAGCATAAATGTATTTGACATTCGCGGGATTGGTTCATAATCAAAATCAACTGAGCGAGATGAGCCGTTACTTTCTAATCCCATTTTACCTGCAGTTGCTCTGTCATGTAAGAATTCTTTAATCAAACCTTTTTATATTAGGAACTTTCTTCTTGCTCTAACACCTTCATCATCAAACAAGTAGAAGCCATTTGATTTAGGAATAGTTGGGTCATCAACAACATTAACAACAGGATTTCCAATTTTATATCCAACAAACTCAGGTGTTACAAAAGATTCACCTGCTTGTGCACCTTCTCTTCCAAAAATTCTATCTGCTTCCAAAGGATGTCCTGCAGATTCGTGAACAATAATACCTGTAATTTCAGGTGAAACAACAACATCTGTTACACCTTTTGGTGGTGCAACACCATATTTCATGTTGTGATAGATACTTTTTATCTTATCAATAAGTCTGCTTTTTACTTTCCAAGATTTCAAAGCTTCCCACCCTTCTATTGAACCAAATTCAAAATAATCATTACTTGATTGCTTATCTTTCTCTATGTTAATTACATAAACAAGATTCATAAATGGAATTTTTGTGTAAACTCTTGAACCTTCTGAATTGTAAAAGAATCTTTCATGAATCCCGCTGGTCATATCAAAGATTCTAGAACTTACATCAACGCCAACACTAGTTGCTTCTTTATCAAGATATTTCAGATATTCGATTTTCTCTTTTGGTGGAACAGTTAGCGGATTTATTTTTGGTTTAACTATTATATGACTTTTAATTGGTTTATGTGGTAAAAATTTAATTTTACTAGCAACTGCTTTCGCTTTCTTAGCATAATCTATTGTTTCCCTAATAAGATGCGTAATTGATTTTGTTGAAAGATAATTTGTTGTAGCGAAACCCATTGAGCCATCAACAATAACTCTTATTCCAATTCCTTTTGATTCTGCAAAACCAGACATTTCTGGAGAACCATCTTTAAGAGCAAAAGACTCTGTATCTGTCTCAGTTAAACGAACATCTGCATATTCTGCTCCACGCCGCATTGCTTGCTTAACTGCAAATTCAGCTAGAGACCGGTCCATGCTAATCGAACACAAAGCTAATATATATCCTTTACCATATACTTGTATGGAGCTTACTATAAAGGGAAACTTCAACGAAGATTTTGTAAAATCTGCCCTAATGGATGTCCATTTATTGTGGGGAATTCCCCGACATATTGAAGAAGTTCTTGTAATTGATCATCCGCGATACTACAAAGCAATTGAAAACAAAATACCAAGAAAGTATCGAAAAGAATTCAAAGCTGTTTACAAAGCAGACCCAACTTCGATGTCAGTTACAGCTGGAACATTTGACTTAATTATTATTAGTATTTCTCAAAGACATGAAGCTTACTTGAAAAAAGATAAGAAAGCACTAATTGGTCTTATAACTCATGAATTAATGCACATCAAACAAAGAAGAAAGAAACTTGATAGAAAGATTCGTTCTGATGCAATTCGTGCTTTTAGAAAGTTCTCTCCAAAACTTAGTAACTTAAAATATCCTCACGATAAAGTTGCTGAACTGTTTGCAGATGTTGGTGAAGCTGCAAATTTTACTTTGAAAGACATTTATGATAACATTGAACTTATTGACTGTGGAATGGGTGAATATATTTTAGAAGATTACAATAATCTTTACAATGTCGATCAAAAGAAAAACAATGCAAGACCTCCTCGATTTTATAAAGACTTAAGAAAAGCTGAACAAACACACTTGGAAGTTGTTGCACATGCAATTATGTTTGAATTAAATCTTATGTCTGCAATCTGCCCATTTATTTACATGTATAAGAAAAAGAAATCTAAGAAAGCAAAAAAACTTGTTGAGTTCATAAACAAATATTATGAAGCTGGAATACCTTACATTGCAATGGCTTTTGACCCAGCAATTCAGTTTGGAAGTAAGAAGCCAGTCTGGGGTAGCGAATACAGACAAAAATATTTTACATTAATTTTCGAAGGCGTGTATAAACTTCTTAACATTCACTTGTGAATAAATTTATATACTTCGAACTATAGTTTCTAGTATGGTCTTGCATCCTATACTTGGAATAGGAATAGTATTTGGTATACTCGTCGGATTTGTACATTACTTTAGTAATAAAGTTATAGCTGGAAAAAAGTATCATACTGAAATAATGTCTCTTGCCGCCGGAATCTCCTTAACATATCTTTTGCTTTTCCTTTTGCCAGAATTATATGAAGGAATTGAAACTTTGCAGAAATTGTTGTTCTTGTTTGTGTTGTTCGGTGCACTAGCATTCCACATGGTTGAGAAGTATATCTATCAACATGAAAAAAAGAATAAAATAATGCGAGATCTTTCAATTGTGCACGCAGTATCTTTCTTCACTTATCATTTCATTGTAGGAGTTGTTTTAGTTCATTTACTTCAAAGGAATATTTTAACTGGTGTTTTATTCTTGCTTCCAATTCTCTCGTTCACGGCAGTTGGTCAGGTTTCTTTAAGAGAAATTCGCGGAAAACTTATTGAAAAGAACTTTATCAGAATCGGTTTGTCAGCTGCAACATTAATCGGAGTAATTGAAGCGATTTACTTGCCACTCCCACCTGCAGCATTTTATTCTTTAATGGGTTTTGTAGCAGGAGCAATGCTTTATCAAGTCATGCGGGAGAATATCCCAAGTGAGAAATATGGCAATGCTATGTGGTTCTTAATGGGTGCATTCATCTATGCAATAATTATTATGTTCATTTGGACAATTTAGTTAACACATAGAAATACTTTTATAGGTTCTTTTTAGATTTATTAAAAGAGGTGCAAACTGCTCAAATTTGCTTAGCAAATTTGTTGGTTTTAACTCTCACTAGGTTCGAGTCAAAATGGTATTTAAATTTAGAGGTCTAAGAAGGCACATGGGTGCTGATTCTATTGTAGGTACAAGTCATACTTTTCCAGAGCATGTAGGACCAACAGGTGTATGTTCTCAATGTTCTATGGATGGATTGTGTGATATTGGTAAGCGTGCTAGAACTGGTCAAACTCTGTTCCCGCAACCATTTGGAACAAGTCAATTTGGTGCAGAGAAAAAAGCAGCTGATTTTAAAGATATTCAAATTCTTTCAGAGCTTTATGGTCCAAGTATCTTTTTCCCCAAAGTTATCACAGAGCAGAAGCTCGGTGGATTTAAAGTAAAAATGCCTTTAGTTGTTTGCGCAATGGGCTCAACTAAGGTTTCTTATCTAAAAGCACCAGCTGTTGCTGCCGGAGCTGCAGCTGCAGGAATTCCATATGTTATTGGTGAAAATGTAATGGTAACTTATGGTGACAAAGGTGTTGAAGATATTTACAAAGCTTATATGAAAAATTATGATGGCGAACATGGTGGTTTCCTTGTCCAAGGAAATGCAATTGAAATTAGAAATGGAATCTTTGAGCTTGCTAAAAAAATTGGTGCTCATGGAATTGAAATTAAGTTCGGTCAAGGAGCAAAACAAGGGCTTGGTGGAGAAATCAAATTCACAGATAAAAAAGATGCTAAACGATATGAAAAACTTGGCTACATAATTGAAGAAAATGCAGATGGAACTTTTACAAGACACGCAGATCCAGGAAGCCTAAGTACTAAAGAACTAAAAGACCTTATGAAGAAATATGCAAAACTTGGCTTACCAATTTGGGTAAAAGTTG
>JAFCCX010000013.1 GCA_017609995.1 Candidatus Pacearchaeota archaeon
GTAAATAATCCAATATCCACCAATAAAAGAACACAGACCCCAAATGAAATAAAATATATAGAATCTCTTTAGGAGTTTGAATTCTTTTTTGAGTTCAGTTAGCATCTTTTACTCTCTTGATTTCTAAGTTTTCATCAAGGACTTCAATTAAGATTGGATCAAATGGTTTGTCTTGATGAAGATGAATTTTTCCATGTTGTGCTAAATGGAGCACAGGTATGAATGTCCAAACTTTGTCTTTCTTAGTTCCTCCTTGAACTAAATAGTTGAATTCAACTGTATTTTTCTTTGATTTGAGTATGAAACTTCTTATTCGTTGAACAACAGACTGTATCTTTCCATAAATATTAATCTTATGAACTTTGTATTCTTTTGGTTTTGCAAGTCTTTCAATCTTAGCTTGTCGTTTTTCTCTACGAGATTCAGTTTTCATTGCTTTCTTAAGTGCACTAACAAGTTCCATAACAGTAACTTTTCTTTGACGAACAGTTGGAATTTTTGATTGCAAAATATATCCTTTTTGATTTCGCTTCATATGTTGTGCAAGTCTCAAAAGCTTCTCTTCCTCATCATCTCTAAATTGTTCGTCTCCTTCCTCAATTTCAATTCCAAGTTCATCATCAGATGGCTCTTCAATTAAACCAAGAAAATCTGTTAAACCCAAACGATTTGTTTTCATTTTCAAAAGAATCGCAGCTGAAAGAACAACTTTTCCAGAGATTCTGAAATTGTGGTCTTTCATTTTTCTGAGCATCTTCATATACTCATTTGCAAACTGACCGACGTCAATATCCC
The DNA here is from genome assembly GCA_017609995.1 of Candidatus Pacearchaeota archaeon. Lineage (GTDB taxonomy): Archaea > Nanobdellota > Nanobdellia > UBA10117 > JABICX01 > JAFCCX01. The sequence continues at coordinate 796 of JAFCCX010000013.1, forward strand.
AGGGATCAACTTTTCCAGTTCGAACCATTTCATAAATCATAGATTGCCATTTAACATCATCTTCGCTGAAAATTGCGTTATACAATCCTGCATGGAAAGTTGGTTTCGCCATTATATCTTTAGAGCATTTATACTGCTCTCTCCGTTTTTATCCATCCATACGCCGTATAAGTTATCTGCGGCGCTGATAATTGCATCATTATGTGAGATTATTACAACTTGAGCTTTCTTGCTGTATTCTTGCAAGAGAGCTGCAACTTTTTCTGAATTAATTTTATCTAATGCTGCATCAATTTCATCTAATAAGTAGAATGGAGCTGGATCATGCTCTTGAACTGCAAAGATAAATGAAAGTGCAACAAGTGTTTTTTCTCCGCCTGAAAGAGAACCAACATAAAGTGATTTGTCATGTCCTTCTTTGTGAATTCTAATGTGAAGTCCGCCATCAAATGGGTTTTCTTTGTCTTCCATAAGAAGCTGTGCACGCATCTTGTCAGAAATTCTTTCAAATATTCTGCTAAAGTTCTTACTAATTCCCTCAAAGGTGCTTACAAATGTTTCTCTTTTTCTCTTTTCAATTTCATTTACTACATCAACAATAGAAGTTTTCTCTTTTGTTAATTTTTCAACACGCCAGAAAATCTGATCAAAATCTTTCTTTGCTTTATCATAAATCTCAAGTGCACGCATATTTACCGAACCGAGTTCTTCTAATCTTGTTTCCATTTCTTTTTGTTTTTCTTTTGCTTGACTAGGATTCTTTAGATAAGGAAGCGACTTGCAATCTTTGAATGGTTCAATTTCTTCTTGAAGTGCAGAATATTGTGCATCTATTTTTGCTTTTGCAATCTGCATTGCATTTCTTTCTTCATTATCTTCAGCCAAAGTATTTTGAAGTTTCTTAACTTCCTCTTCTTCTTTCCTAAGAACTTCCATGAACTTATTTTTCTCTGCAAAAAGATTTTTCAAAGAACCGTAAAATTCTTTCTCTTCCCTTTCACGTATTACTAATTTATTCTTATCAGTTTCAATTTCTTTATGTTCATTGTGAATTTGTGCTTCAAACTGAGATTGTTCTTTATCTAAACTTGTAATAACTCTCTGAATATTATTCTTCTCTGGCGCAAGTGCATTTTCTATTGTTGCGATAAGTGATGCGAGCTTTGCTTCAACACTTTTCTTTCTTGATTCAATTTCTTTTAGTTCTTGACTCTTCTTCCCAAACTTAATATCTTTAAGTTTTGATGATAATGAATTCTTTTCAACTATTGCTCTGTTTATTTTTTGTCCAATACTTAACATATCTTTTTCAAAATCTTCTTTTTGTTTAGTTTGGGCTTTTATTTTAGCAACGAAATTTGCTTTTCTTGTTTGAAGTTCTGATGGGTCTCCAACTTTAACAATTCCAAGTCCGCCTTCGAGTTCACCTTTTTCTTTTCTTAATTCAATTATTTTATCATCAAGTTCTGTTCGTTCTTTCTCTTTTCGAGTTAATTCTTTCTTTAACAACTGGACTTCTTCAACTAAATTATCTAATTGTGCACCACCATCCTTCTCAGCGAATTTTAATCCAGATCTTTGGCTTCTAAAACCGCCGGTAATTGCACCAGATGTTGAGAAAACATCCCCATCTAATGTAACCATAGATAACTTTCCAATACCAAGTGATTTTGCAGTTGGACTATCTTGAACAATTAACGTATCTCTAAAAATGTGTCTGAAAATTGGTTTGTATTTTGCATCACAAGTAATTAAATCTGAAGCTAAACCAATAACTCCTCTATTACTTAAAGCAAATTGAACATGTGGTGCTGTTGTTCTAACTTTAATCTTAGTTAATGGTAAGAATGTTGCAACACCTGCTTTGGTTTGTTTCAAAAGACTAAGTGCTTTAATTGCAACGTCATCTGAATCAACAACAACATTCTTCATTTTATAACCAGCTGCAACACTAAGTGCTTTAGCATATCTTGAATCAACTCGTCCAAGTTGTGAAATAGTTCCTAGAATACCACCAAGTTTGCTCTTGTTTTTCATAACAATAGAAACTGCTCTATCTCGCATAATCAGTTCTTGTGAAGAATTAACATCTGCTCTTAATCTTCCGAGTTCGTCTTCTCTCTGAACAACTCTTCCACGAAGTTCTTGTATTTCTTTTTGCAAATCTGTACTAAGTGTTTGAAGTTTGTTTGTTTCTTGAATAATATTTTTATATCTGTCTTTTCCTTTTTTAACTTCACCAACTCGCTGTTTCTGAGCTTCAATTTCATTAAGTTTTTCTTGAATATCTTGAAATTTATAATTAAGAACTTCTAAACTAGCTGTAAATTTTTGAATCTCTGCTGTTGTTTTTTCTTTTCTTGTTTTTAACTCATCAACTAAACTGTTCTTCTTTTCAAGTTCTATTTCCATATCCTCAACAGAGCGAGCTGCTGAAGAAACATCTTTTGTAATTAATTGTTCTCTTCCAATCAAAGTTCTCTTTTGTTTTTCAAGTTCATCTCTTTCTTTTTCCTTTAATCTTAGTTTTGTAATAATCTCGCCTAATTGAGATTCAAGTCCTTTCTTTCTCTCACGAATTCTGTTAATATCATTTTTAGAACTTGTAATAAGATTCTTTGAGTTCTCAATTCCAACTCTTAGATTTTCAATTGTCTTTTGAATATTAAGTTGTTCTTCTCCACCTTTCTTTTCAATTTTATCTTCAACTTTCTTAATTCGTTCATTAACTGCATCTGCTCGCTTTTCTCTTTCATCTATTTGCTTTTTGAATTTATTATGAACATCTTCAATCTTACTAAATCTCTGACTAATTTCAGAACGTTTAGAATTAATTGCACTCATTCGAAGTCTGAATCCTGTTGCTTTAGAAGCTTTCAATTCGTTTTCAAAAGAAAGATATTTCTCAGCTTCTTTTTTCTCATTCTCAAGACTTCCCATATACGCTTGTTTTTCATTTAGAACAATTCGTGCTTCATCAAGTTTCTTATCAACTTTTCCTAGTTCGCGCATTGCTGCTTCTTTTTTGCTTTCATAAACATAAATTCCTGCAACTTCTTCTAGGACTTTTCTTTTGTCAATTGCAGACATTGAAATAAATTTGTCAATATCTCCTTGTAAAATAATATTGTGACCATCCGGAGTTATTTTTGACATAGAAAGCATATCAACTGCCTGCTGTCTTGTTGCTCTTCGACCATTAAGATAGTAAACTGTTTGACCTTGTTTGTTGATTTTTCTAGTAAGTTCCAAAATTTTACTTTCAACTGGAAAAACTTGAGAAGAGTTATCTAATCTTAAAGCAACTTCACCAATCTGCGCTTGTTGTCCCTTTTTTTTGTGAAGCAAGTCTCCATAATTTTCAGCTCGAATAGACTTTGTTGATAAACGACCTAACGTAAAACAAAGTGCGTCAAGAACATTTGACTTACCAGAACCATTTGGACCAACAACACAATTCAAACCAGGAGTGAACTCTATACGAGTTGGCTTATTAAATGATTTAAATCCCTTTATCTGAAGGTGCGACATATAAGTCTTCATAAAAAAGAAGAAGGCTCGGCTAATATTTAAGGTTTTTTAGGGTGAATTGTAGGCCCTAAAATAGCAATTCTAATATGCGAAATACAATCAAATAAATCCTTATATTTATCCTCACTTAGTAATTAGCTAGGTGATAAGATGAAGAAAATAATATTAATTTTAGCCTTATTTTTGATTGCAGCGATTACAGTACCTTTAGCATCTGCAATGAGCACTGTTGAGGTAATTACACCAAATGGTGGAGAATCCTATGGTTACGGTGGCGATGAAACTCCAACTGTCGGTATAAATTATTATACCCCAACACCAGTTATAAGCGGATATACTCTAAAAGTATTTGCATGCAGCACAGAGTCTCCGTATTCAGGTAATTGCTGGAAGATTGAACAGTATAACATTACTGCTGGTGGTTCAGCAACTCATTGGTTTGATTGGAATGTTACTAATGAACCGGCATCAAATAAATATAAAATAAAAGCACAGATCTGGTACGAAGGTGAAGTTGACTCTTCAGATAAATCCAATGCTGTATTTACTGTACGAGCAGGCAAAGTAGCTTACTGGAAGTTTGATGAAGCAACAGGTAATATAGTACATGATCATTCTCTAGAAACAAATCAAGCTACATTCAAGGGTGGAAACCATTCATACTGGACAAACGGAGTATTTCACTCTGGAGCTGGTTTTGATGATGACCCAAGCGGATATATGGAAGTGGAGAATGATGAATCTTTAGGAAACAGAGAATCATTTACAATTGAAGTGTTTGTGCGGACAGAAGGGTTAGAACAAAGCAGACCTGTTTATTTCGGGCAGCTTAAACAAGATATTAACACAAGCGAACATCTAGCATATGGACTCGTGGTTGACGGATCATCAACAGCAGGAAAAGACACATTTGGTATATGTCTCTATGATGGAAGTTGGCCTAATTGTGCAACTCAGACTATTAATGATTTATCTGAATGGACAAGTCTTGTAGTGGCTTTTGATGGAGACAGTCACTGGATGTATTTGAATGGAGATAAAACAGGTACAGGTAGTCTGTGGCCTACTGAAATATCTGGAACAGGTCAGTTCGTGCTTGCATTAGGAAAATCAGCATATAATGATAGCGGACTTGACGGAGCTATTGATAAGATAGTTGTTTATGACAGACCACTTATGGAATCACAGTTACTTTACAACGATTATCCTTTACAGGAGAAAATAAACGCTGAACTAGAAATCATTACAGAACCAGATATCTCTATTAGAGAGAATAATAATAGAATATGGACTGCATATGAGGAAGCAGGTAACATATATGCTCGATACAGAGATCACAATGGATGGTCAGAGCGATATGCTATATTTAATGAGCCTACCTTAAACGAATCTACTGCGCAAGTTTTAACTGACAATGGTGTGTTGGCTTTTGGAGCAGTAGTTACAAATGGCAATTCTTCTGAAATTCGGTTGAAAACCTATCCAGACTTCCCACCATTTATTCCATTTAGATCTGATACTGTTTATGCCACATTTAATGAAATAAGTGAGTTAAATATGCATTTTATTGGTGGTGAATATGTGTTTGTTTGGAGAGAATATGATCCAGTAGGTGGAGCGTCAGAGATTAAATTTAAGCACGCACCAGTACCAATGATTGAACCAGTATATTGGTCACAGACAATATCTGCTGCTTGTCCACTAGCGAATAATAGACTCCCATCAACCTGCGTAGATGGTGATGAATTAACTGTGATTTGGAGTTGCAGATGGTCTCCTACAACTGAGCAATACTCTTTATATGAGAATGTACGTGACCCGCAGATAGGTTGGCTTGGAGGACAGGAAGTCCGCAGAGAACCGGGAAATTACACTATAGAAGACTCAGACTGTGTTCGTGATGATTCTGGAATGCTCTGGGCAGTATGGAAAAGAGACACATATAATTACCCTCACGATAGAGATATTTTTATAGGTAATGTTGAAGAACAAAATCCATATATTGAGTTTGTTGCTGGCTTGAATGCATACACTCCAAAAATAACTCCAGGAGTAGATGGAAAACTATGGTTGGTATGGTCTGCTTGGCAGGCTTACGAGTTCAATTATGACATAGAGGTAGAATGGTTTAAACCAGTAAATCAGTCTTGGGGTGGTGTTGTAAGATATGGCACTGATACAGATGATATCTTACCAGTCCTTTCTGACGAACCGTTCTTTGATGAACCAATATTATTCTGGACAAGAAACGCAGTAAACGAGTGGTATACAACAATTCCACAATAGGGGGAAACCCCTTTCTTTCTTATTTTTAAAATTCTAAGGAGTTAATCTTTCTGTGTCTCTTGGGAACAACACAACTTCCCTAATGTTTTCAATTCCAAGAACATAACTAAGTAACCTATCCATTCCCCAACCAAATCCTCCGTGTGGCGGCATTCCAAACTTAAATGGATGTAAATATGAAACAAACTCTCGCGGATTTAGTCCTCTTTCCTTGATTTGCTTAACAAGCACATCATATCTGTGCTCTCTTTGAGAACCTGTTGTTAGCTCCTGTCCCATATACTCTAAATCAGATCCTCTTCCAACATTTCCATTTTTCATCCAATAGAACTTGCAAACTTTGAGTTTCCATGGGAAATTTGTTAGGAAATAAGCATCTGCACCATATTTTTTCTTAATAATCACACCTAATTTTTTCTCACCTTCTAAATCAATATCTTCTTCTGCTTTTATTTTAACACCTGATTTCTGAAGAAGTTTGACTGCTCCTTCATGTGAAATTCTTGGGAATGGTGTCTTTGGAACAGAAACTGTTTTTTCAAGAATTGCTAATTCATTTTTGCAGTTTCTTTGAATATAACGAACAATGTGCATTAGAAGTTTTTCTTCAACTTTATAGACATCTTCTTCTGAATCAATAAAAGCCATCTCAACATCGAGGTGTGAGAACTCTGCTAAGTGTCTCATTGTACGGGACTTTTCAGCTCGGAATGTTGGGCCAATCTCATAGACTTTATCAAAACCAGTTGCCATCATCATTTGTTTGTAAAGCTGTTGGCTTTGTGATAAGTAAGCTTTCTTTCCAAAATAAGACATAACAAAAGTTTCTGCTCCACCTTCTGCACCTGCAAAAACAAGTTTTGGTGTCTGAGTCTCAATAAAGCCATTTTGAGCAAAAAATTCGTGAACAGCTGCAAATGCCTTTTGTCTGATTCTAAAAATTGCTAGTTTCTTTGGATCTCTAAGATCTAAGAATCTATTGTCAAGTCTCTTTGAAAGACCTGTTTCAATTTTATCACCAATAAATTCAATTGGAAGTGGAGTTTCTGCTTTGTTTAGAATCTCCATTTTAGAAACAAGAAGTTCCTTTGCAAATTGCTTTGATTTTCCTGAAGAAAGTTTTCCTTGTGCTACAATAATAGATTCTCTTGTAAGATTAGTTAATTCAGCTATATTTGGGAAGTTTTTCCCTAAGAAAGTCAGTTGAAACTTTCCAGTTCGGTCTCGTAAGATTATGAAAGCTAGCTTACCAAGTACTCTGATTTGCTCTACCCAGCCAGCTAAAGTAACTGTCTCGCCAACCTTAGCATCCATTGCTTGGTTAGCATAAAGCCGTTTTTTGAGACTAATCATAATCTAAGTAAAACACAATAGATATAAAAAACTTTAGAAATCGCCCAAGGAACTCTGTTCTTTCTTTTCTTTTATGTTTTTGTAAGTTATCCAGGTTTTTCTGATATGCTCATCAATCTCTCGTAATTCTCCATTTTCCATGAAATGCTGACAAATTGGGTCAGAAGGATAACCAGAACCAAATTGTGTTTTGCAGAGCTTTTGAATCTCACGAATAG
>JAFCCX010000014.1 GCA_017609995.1 Candidatus Pacearchaeota archaeon
GTTATCCAATCAACTCTTTGCTGGTCCCAGATTATTACTCTAACAGAGCCAGTTTCATCTTGAAGGGTTAATGAAGCCATTTTACTTAATTTTCCTTGTTTTGTAAACTCTCTTGGCCCAAAAATATCAGTGATTTTACCAACAAAATTTGGATTTCGCATACCTACAATTAATTCATTTATTTTTTGTTCCTTATTTTCAGCTGTTTTGAATAGTTGAACACCTAATTCATGAGCAATAATATGTGCTGCGCCCTCTTCAGAAACCAAACCATCAAGGCTTTCTAGCTTAGATTTGATTCGTTCCTGAACCTCTTTTTTAGAAACTCCTTTCTCTTTCTTAAGCTTCTCAAATATTTCATCCATGGACATGTGCAGCATATAGAATTCTACCAAAATTTATTTTTATAGATTTGTTTAGTTAAGAAGACTTTAGTTTGTCACGAAGGGACTTCCGTATAACACTTGGGTCCTCGCCACCATGCCATGAGAATCTAGGTCTGACTCGCATTGGATAGATTTTTTCAGAATTATCATCTAAAGCAATTGCAGCTCCCTTGACACTTGGTAAATTATCAATAAATTTTTGAATTGCACCAGGGAGATAACTCTGCATAATTTGATTTAGAGCATCAACATCAATTCTAGCTGTTAATCTGTGAGATAAAACAAGATCTGATTGAGTCATAACATCTGTATGAATCTTTCCAGGTTGCTGAGTTGCTAAAACAACTGAGATTCCTGGCTGACGACCTTCTCTTAATAGCTGAATAAGTGGTTGTGTTGCAAGAGTTTTCCCTTCTTTTGGTAAAAATTCATGAGCTTCATCAATTAACAGCCAAATTAATGGTTGCTTTCGAAGTACATGTGAACCTAATTCATTTATTTCTTCAACTTCCTCTGTTTTTCTTTGAAGCAATCTTTCTTGAAGAAGTCTTTTTGAAATTAAACCAATAATTAAACTCTTGATTGTTGAGCCTTGATCAAATTGAGAATATGCACTTAAGTCAATAATTGAAACTTGTCCACCTTTTACTAAGGAATCAAGTTTTGTTCCGGCTTTATCAAACAAACCCCATTCTGAAACTGTTTTGAATCGAGCAACTGCAAGCCGTCTTTCATCTTCAGTAGAATCTTTATCCACAGATAATTTATCAATTATTCTTGGAATATCATAGTCTTTAGTTTGAATACCAAGTATAGCTCTTTCAATTAAAATTCCAGTATTACTATTTAACTCAATATCAAAAATTGAACACCATTGCCCAGCATCTAAACTTGATGGCTTAACTGAAAAAGAAACATCAACAGGAATTCCGCTTTCTTCATATTTCTCAACCAAATTTTTTGGAACAAAGAGTTTTGGTTTTAAACCTTTTGGTTTAAGTTCCCATTCATGTAATAGTTCATCATCTTTGAAATTAGCATGTTTCATTGTCCAGAAAATTCCCATTGTATCAAAAATAATACAACCAACATTTTTGTTTATAGTTCCCGGAAGATTTGCAAGACCTTCTGCAATTACTCCTAATGTGTAAGATTTTCCTGAACCTCTTTTTCCTGAAATAAGAATTACATGTGGACGATTGATATCAAGGAGAACTGGATTTGCTAAACTTTTGGTTCGTTCCATTGTAACATAATGCTTTCCAAGAAAGATTGTTCCGTCTTCACCAAACAATTTCAAATCACTTTCATTTCGTCCAAGAACAATGTTATACATAATAAAAAGTATATCTAAGAATACATAAATGTTTTGATGACAAGTATTTTATACTACAGTGTTCTTATTTTGTTTACAATGAGACGAAGAAGAACAAGAGTTGCAAGACGAAGAACTGCACGAACCAGAAAATTTACTGCAGGATTAATTGTTGGTCTACTTGCTTTAGCAATTGCAGTCATTGGAATGAATGACTACTTATCTGCTAGTACAACAGGCGCGGCAGTTTTCGCAGGAGCAGGTGGTTCTTTAGTAATTGCAGCTGTAAGTTTAGTAATAGCATTAGCTTTATTTGCAAATTATTTTGGCTTAATGCGAAAGTAATTTTATGGTAATGGGAATAAAATCTCGTTTCTGCTCTAGATGTGGAAAAGAAACAGATAAGTTACTCAATTCTCTTTGCGGAGATTGTTATTTAGAAGAACATAAGATAAAAGCACCTGGAAAATGTTTTGTGTTCTATTGTAATCATTGTGATTCTGTTTTACTTGAAGGTGTTTGGACAAAATGTTCTGGTAAGGCTGAGCAACATCTTATTGATAAGTTAAAAACTATGATTAAATTACCTGAAGGTGAAACAATTCAAAAAATTGAATTAGTTCCATACAAAAAAGGATTTAGATCAAAAGTTACAACAAAACTTCTTGGTAAAAGTCATATTTATGAGCTAGCCACCTTTCTTGAGTTGAGAAAAAGGATATGTAGAGTTTGCACTCAACAAAAAACAGATTTCTGGAACAGCAAGGTTCAAGTTAGAGTAAAAAACAAGTCCAAGGATTTTTCTAATAAACTTTTTGATTCATTGGGATATCTTAAGAAAAAAATTGTGAAAGCAGAGGAACAGAAAAAAGGTGTTGACTTATTTTTTGGAGATAAAAAAACAGGAAAGGACGCCGCAGGAAGAATAAAAACAAAATTTGGGTTGAGGATGTCTCAATCAGCTGAGCAATACAGTTGGAACAAATCAAAGAACAGACCTAAATATCGACATGTAATGTTACTTAGGGAAAAATAAGCTTTATAAAGCGGTATTCTATAGGTTATTTAATGCAACGTAAAAAGAAATTCAAGAAAGCAGGGAGACATGCTTACAATAGAAAAGCACCTGTAGAAGGAGAAACATTTAGAGTTAGAACACCTAGAGAGAAACAGCTTCTAGGTATTGTTGATATTCGATTAGGTTATGGTAAATCCCGAGTTCGTTGCACAGATGGAAAAACAAGAATCTGTAAGGTTCCTGGTGCATTGAAAAGACGACTTTGGGTAAGACCTGGAGACACTGTTCTTATTGAACCTTGGGAACTTGAAGGAGAAAAGAAAGCAAATATTCTATACAAATACCGGCCACATGAAGCAGCTTGGCTAAAGAGAAATGACTATCTTAAGGACCTGTTAGAGCAGGAAGAATTCTAATGGCAGAAGAATTTATTTTAATTCCGAAGAGTCGGATTGCAGTTTTAATAGGAACAAAAGGCGCAGACCGAAGGAAAATTGAAAAAAAAGCTAAAGTAAAAATTAAAGTTAGTTCTAAAACAGGTAATGTACAAATCACTAGCGAGAATCCATTAGATGCATGGGTTGCAAAAGAAGTTGTAGAAGCAGTAGGCAGAGGTTTCCCACCAATTGATGCAATTAAAATTATAAATGATGAAATTGCTTTTGGTCTTGTTAATTTAGAAGCTTTTGGAGCAAAAGACCGAAAGAAAAGAGCAACATTGCGTGCAAGAATTATTGGAACACGAGGAAAGACTCGGAAGATAATTGAGAACTATACTGGAACTAAAATCGTTATACAGGGCAAAACTGCTGCAATAATTGGGGAATCTATTGGAGTTGATTTAGCACGTAAAGCAATTGAAATGATACTTGATGGTTCAGGTCAAAACACTGCATATAAATGGCTTCTTGACCAAACGAAAAAATAAATCACCCTAATTTATGATATCTTATTGATTTTTGGGCTAAAAATAGCTAAAATCGTTAAAATCTAGCGAAAACTTTTTATTTAGGACTATTATAGCAGTGGTATAATGGCTGATAAGGAAACCACAGAAACACACAAGGAAGTTTCAGTTGCAGAGTTCTTTGAGAAGAACAGGCACCTATTAGGGTTTAATAACCCTGCGAAGAGCCTATTGACCTCTGTAAAAGAAGCTGTAGATAATTCTCTTGACGCTTGTGAAGAAGCTAAAATCCTTCCAGATATTTTTGTTAAGCTTGAAGAAACAGGCACAAATTGTTTCAAAATGATTGTAGAGGACAATGGTCCTGGAATTGTTAAGAAACATCTTACAAAATCATTTGGTAAACTTCTTTATGGTTCAAAATTCCAATCTGCTGGTGGAAAGCAAGGACGAGGTCAGCAAGGTATTGGAATCTCAGCAGTTATTCTTTATGGTCAGTTAACAACAGGTAGACCAGCACTTCTAATTTCAAAGACAAAGAAAGACAAAGAAGCTCATCAATACATCATGCATATTGATGTTAAGAAAAATGAGCCAGAGATTGTTGAATCTTCAACAAAACAATGGGAACCAAATCATGGTCTTAGAGTTGAAGTTGAAATGGAAGGAAAATATGTTGGACACAAACAATCTGTTATGGAGTACATAAAAGAAACAGCAATTGTAAATCCACATACAAGTATTATTTTCATAACTCCAGATAATGAGAAATTAAATTTCCCAAGAGTTACAGACAAACTCCCAAAAAAAGCAAGATCAATTAAACCACACCCACATGGTGTTGAGCTTGGAGTTCTAAAAAGAATAATTAAAGACACAAAAGCTCGTTCAACAAAATCATTTTTAACAAAAGAATTTGATAAAGTTGGTGGTGGAACAGCTACTGAGATTATAAGATTAGCAAATGCAACACTTTCACCTGAATTACAAATTGATGGAAAATTCCTTCCACGACTTTTGAAAGCAGATCAAATGGAAGCACTTCTAAAAGGAATGCAATCTGCAAAAGTTATGAACCCAAGCACAGATTGTTTATCTCCAATTGGTTCTGAACTTTTGAAAAAGAGTTTAGAATCTGAATATGATATTGACTTTGTTCATTCAATTACTCGTTCACCAGCAGTTTATCGAGGAAACCCATTTCAAATTGAAGTTGCAATTGCATATGGTGGTGAGCTAGACAAAGAAGGTGCAGCAAAACTAATTCGATTTGCAAACAAAGTTCCATTACTTTACCAAGAAGGTGCTTGCGTAATTACAAAAGCAATGAAAGATGTTTCTTGGAAATCTTATGGTTTATCTCAATCAGGAAGATCAATGCCAACAGGTGCAGCAATTATAGCTGTTCACATGGCATCTGTTTGGGTTCCATTTACCTCTGAAGGTAAAGAAGCAATCTCAGATTATCCTGAAATTTTAAAAGAAGTTAAACTAGCTCTGCAAGATTGCGGTCGAACACTTCAAAAATATGTTCGAAGACGAGAGAGATCAGATATTGAAGCAAAGAAACGAGAAGTTTTCAAAGCTTACTCTGTTGAAGTTGCTGAAGCAATTGCAAATTTAACAACAGATGATTCTTATAAAATGACAAAAGCAAAATTAGATGAAAAAGCTGAAAAAATCAGAAAGAAATTACTGAAAATTGCAGAAGGAATGTATCTTTCTGACAAAGAAATGTCTGAAATGGAACAAGAAGAAGCAAAATCAGAAGCAAAAGAAGTTGAACTAGAAGCAGCAAGAGAAGAGGAAGAAAAGCTTGTTGAAGAAGCTGAAAAAGGTGAAGATAATGAATAAAGAAGAAACTAGGAAACTAATTATTTCAAAATTAAAGAAACTTGGCGAGGAACTTAATAGAAAAATCGAGGCAGAGCAAAGTCCAAGTATTACAATGCCTACTCGAACATTATCTAATGCTTATTTTGATCCAAAAGACCGACTAATTAAACTTGGAGATAAAACTCAGACTAGAAATTTCTTCAATGTTGGCCAATCAAAGAAATTCATGCAGACTTCATTAGTTGCAGCTGAGATTAAGAAACTTCTTGAGCAAAAACAACCATCTCTTTCAACAAGACAGCTTTACTATATTCTAAAACACTCTATTGAGGGAACAAAAGAAAACACATTTGATGACCAAGCAACTGAATCTGATCCAGTTATTGAAGATATTGAAGTTACAATTGATGCTTTAAGAGAAAATCTTGGTTTAGAAGCAACTCCATCAGGAGTTATTTCAGGAGAATTGATTTATGATGATTTAAAGACCGGAGATACAATTAATTGTTCAAAAATGGGTTCAGCAGGAGCTGCTATCCCACCAAATACAGAACCAAGTTCTATTAAATTTAAGACATGTAAGGCAAAATACATCCTAGTTGTAGAGAAGTTCGCTGTTTGGAACCTTCTAAATCAGAGCAAATTCTGGAAAAAGAACAATTGTATTCTTATGACAGGCAAAGGACAAGCTAGCCGGTCTGACAGAAGACTTGTTGCAAGATTGAACAAAGAATTTAAAATACCAGTTTATGTTTTCGCAGATATGGATCCCTACGGATATTATATTTACTCAGTGTACAAGCAAGGTTCTATTAATCTGGCTTTCTTCTCAGAAAAAGCAGGTTGCCCAGATGCAAAATACATCGGCCTGAAAGTTGACGATATTAAGAAATTTGGAATTAAGAAATCAAATTTCATCAAATTAAATGACCTTGATCTAAAGAGAATTAAAGAGATTCGGAATTATGATTGGTTCAAAGGCAAAGAATGGCAAAAAGAACTAAAAGCTCTGAAAGATTTTGGCTACAAAGTAGAATCTGATGCACTAGTTAGCAAATCTATCCAATTCACAGCAGAGGAATACCTGCCTAAGCTAATCAAAGCAAAAGACTTCTTACCTTAATTCAAACCCAACTCTTTTTGTACATATTTTTTGATTGTAGCAACTCTCTGTCTTAGATCTTTTTTTGGTTTATCTTTCATTTTCTTTTCAAATTCTTTAATACACTCACACTTAGGCATTGTTTTGATATGATTAAAATCACCAGTAAGGTTCCAATGTATTAATTTATCAGCTACTTGAGAATTACACTTAGGACAATTCTGTGGAAATTCTAACGGAGTAGGAACTGCTCGGTTGAATCCTTTAACGTAAGCTTTTGATCGGTGCTCTTTTGGTAATCGTTTAAGAACTTCGATCGCACTCCAGAGCATAGGAGGTTTAAATTTTCCTCTTTTCCAGAGAAGATAAGTTAGGGTTGTTGGTTGGATATTACATAACATCAAGAAAACTCTAGTAAATCCATGTTTAAATGCGAACTTTGCAGTTTTTACAGCATCTTCGACATCTTCTTTTGTTGTTAAGAAAGGTTTTCCAAGTTGGATATATGCATCATAATCAATATTATATCTATTAAGCAGTTTTCCAGCTTTAATGTAAGTATCTAATTGTGTGCCTTTATGTATACATTCATTTCTAATGAAGTCATTTGAAGATTCCAATCCAATACCTACAGAGACTATATCAAAATACTTTTTTAACTGACTTACTCGCTTCTCAACTAATAGAAATTCTGGTCGACATTCAAAATTAAATTCCTCATAACCTTCTTTTTTTAACATACCCAATAAAACTGGTCTTAATTCATCACTAATTTCATTTGGATCTAGGAAACTACCTGCTGAATTGAATGTAATAAGTGGGTAAATCGATGACGGAACTGTTTTGATAGTATATTTTGTTTGGTTAATGAGGTTATTTCTTGTTGGTTTCTTGCTAAGAGATGCTGCTAACTGATAGCCGCACATAGAACAACCACCACAAGTAGCTAACCATCTACAAGGATTTGTCTTTAATGCAACAAGAGGCATTAAACAATGAGAATTATCAACTCGTCGAGTTTCCTCAAAATAAATATCAGGTTTATTTAGATTACCTGGGACTTCCTTCATCTCTTTTCGGATATGCTTCATTATTTTGAGCATTATCCCAAATAAATTATAGTACTATAAAAGAATTTGCTCTGTTATTTAGATATCTTGCCTTAAGTCTAGAAATCCTTAAAATCTGTTGTTTTTACTTCTAGTTATGCCTAATTTCTTTCTGGGCGCAGAGCAGACTATCTTCTCTAATCCAGATGCTCTTGATCCTGACTTTATTCCAAAACTTCTTCCTCATAGAGAAGAACAACAAAGATACATTGCTACAGCGATTCGGCCAATGCTTTTTGACAGACCGGGAAAACATTTGATTATAACTGGAGCTTCAGGTATTGGAAAAACAGCAGCAACTCGAAGAGTTATAATGGATTTAGACGAAGTTGAGGAAGCAGATGAGATTCTTAGGGTTTATGTAAATTGCTGGAAAGCAAATACATCTTACAAAGCAGCCTTAGAAATCTCACACAAACTTGGCTACCCATTTACACAAAACATGAAGACAAATGA
>JAFCCX010000015.1 GCA_017609995.1 Candidatus Pacearchaeota archaeon
ATATCAGTAATAGATTTTGCACCGTCTTCAACTAATAAAGCAAGAATTCTAAGTTTAATTTCATTGTCTAATGCCTGTATCTGCTTAATTACTTTATTTACCAATAAGCACCCCGAAGTAAATAGCTATATACAGTAAACTTTATATTACTTATCTTTCCTTGTGATATGTAATCTTTAAACCTTTTATATACTGTAATATATAACTCAGTAAACAAATTGTTTTAAAACTAATTTTAGAATTTAGTGTGAAATGGACTCAGGAATTAAGGTTGCTGATTTTATGACACGTAAAGTTGTAACTGTAAGTCCTAATATTAATCT
Organism: Candidatus Pacearchaeota archaeon; assembly: GCA_017609995.1. Taxonomy (GTDB): domain Archaea; phylum Nanobdellota; class Nanobdellia; order UBA10117; family JABICX01; genus JAFCCX01. Next base: position 324 of record JAFCCX010000015.1, read on the forward strand.
TGTTTCTGCTGCTAAACTCATGAATAAATTTAGAATTGGTGGTTTACCTGTTGTTTCTCGAGGAAAATTTGTTGGAATTATAACTGAAAGAGATATCATGCGAAGATGTATAGCTAAGAATAGAAAACCAGGTGTAATTAAAGTTAAGGATATAATGACTAAGAAACCGTTTGTTGCATATGAACATGATGATATGAATCATATTGCTAAGCTAATGGCTACAAATGATATTACTAGAATCCCCATCTTAACTAAAGATAAACTTGTTGGAATTGTAACAAATCGGGATGTTTTAAAACACGCACCAGATCTTCTTGACATTGTTTTAGAGCAAGCAGCAATTAACAATAGCCGAATGCCTACTGCTTTTGGAAAATGTGATCATTGTGGTGAACCTGGAAGTTTAACTTTAAGTACTGAACAATTCTTATGTAGTTTTTGTTTAAAGAAGAACTAATTTTTTGTTGTTTTTATATTGGTAATGTTATTGCTAAGTTATATGCCGAGATTAGCTTGAACTTAAGTAATCTCAATCAAAGACTTAGCTTGCTGAGCGTAGCGAAGCAATTAAACCAAAATTAACGTAATAAAGTTTCTTAATCCTTCTGCTAAACCAAGAACAGCAACTGTGATTAGTAACAAGTTGCTAAACTGTTTGTTATCATCTGTAGAGATTAGCCAGACAGCAGGAATTACAACTAATAATTTAAGTGGAATAAACGAAAAAGCTCCAAATCGTTCTATAAAATATCTAGGTAGCGGGTGCTTTTCCCACCCACCTACAAAACGCAATATCATAGATGTGTTGAATGCATCAAAAACATGTGCAAAAATAGCAATAGCTGCAAGTGGTGCAAATATTTTGCTTTTTACAATGTAATATATTAAGAATGAAACAAACGCCATCAAAACAAGAATTGAACTTGCTAAATTCATATGTTCTAACTGAATCTTATTTGCAACATAAATGAAACTTCCAATCAGTAAAACAAGTCCAGTTATTGCAGTTATTTTCCAGTAACTTAGTTTTAACTTGGCTTTTAGAGCTAAACTAATTGTAAGTACAACAAGGAACAACGTAGTTATAATAGCATAGATTCCTGGAGAAACAAGCCAAGGTGTTCTAGCAATATAACCTACATCAACAAAACTTCTTAGAGCGCTTCCTAGAAAAACAAAAGGAACTGTTGCGTAAAAGAACTTCTTATCAAACTTTATTTTTCCACCAATAACTTTGTAAATAAGATATAAACCAGTAAATGCAATCAATGCGTAAACTATTGTATTAAGAAAAGTGTAACTTTGCTCACTATACATTGGTTGAATAAAATTTCTATTGAATATGTCAAGTAGTTCTGACATAGAAAGCTAAGTTTTTTGTGTTATATATAGTTTTATTGTTTGTTTCTTATAAATAACATGAACAATACTGCTGCTGCTATTGCGGTTAATAAGAATAAGAATACAAAGAAGGGTGTACCTTGTTCAACTGCTGTTATTGCTGCACCTGTTAAGGAAAAATCCTCAACAGATTTGTTAGCTGCTTCTTGTGCTGTTGGGCCAATCGAGGAAATCAGTGGTAAAAACATATATTTCAGCTTATTTTTCATAAATATATGAAGGTTATACTAATATATAAAATTTCTTTGATCTTTTAACTATGAAGGATACTTAAATGGAAAAAATGTAATTACCACCCTTGTTCAGGATATTGTTGTTGTTGTGGTTGTTGTTGCTGACCAAAATCAAAACTTTGTGGTTGCTGTGTTTGAGCTGGTTGCTGCCAGGATTGTTGTTGTGGTTGTTGAGTTTTTTGTTGCTGACCGCCTCTTTCTATTTGAGCAATTCTTGTGTTAAGAGCATCAATTTCAGCTCGTAAAGCATCAATTTTGCTTGTTAACATGTCAATTTTGCTTTCTAATAGTTGGTTTCCACCACTAGCTGCTGCTGGGCCTGCTGCTATCTGAGCTCCTAAATCAAAGCCTCCACCTGCGCCAGGCAAGTTTGCTACTTGACCTGCACCTGCTGGACCTGCTGGGCCAAAAGAACCTGGGCCTCTAGTCTGCGATATATCAACAAAATCATTAAAATCCTCATCTTTTTTCTTGAACTTAAACATATCTGAAATTCCCATTATATTTAGATAATAAGATTGACATATTAAAACTTTGTTGTTTGCTAAGTGTATAAGCTAAATTACAGAAACGAAAAAACTACCAGTAAATCAATCCATGTGCTTTCTTGAAGATGTCATAAGTTAAAAATAAATTGTCACCTGCTTGTTTCTTAGCTGCAGCTTCTTCTCTTTTTGCAACCCAACCACTTGGTGCATTCTTATTTCCTACAGGAATAAGAGCGCCAAACAATTCATTGAAGCCCTTACCTATTTTTGAAAATGGTTCAAAAGGATTTGGTAGCTTATCTATTTTTTTAAATAATGGAAATTCAACTTTAGTTTTTTCTTTCTTAGCTAACTCGTCATCTGCTTCAGCTAGATATCTGAATAATTCATCTTTCATTGCATCCATTGCTGCGTTTACTGAAGCCAGAAGGTCAATATCTTCTTTATCTTTCTCTTTTTTATGATTATCAATCTGCTGTTGTGTTAAAGCCATTGATTTAAAAAAAATCTCAGTTCGCCCTAAGTGAATTGGTCCTTTTTGATATTCTTGCATATACGCCATTTCAGGAACACTTCGCCACCTGAATTTTAATTGTATACATGGGAAATATTTTGCATAAGGAACGTTTTTAGTACCTCGTTTCCAAGAACCATGGTTTACACCGAAAATCTCAATATCAACTAGACTCATATCTGCTGCGCCAATAAGTTCCCACTCTTCTTTAGAACTTCCTGTTTGTAATCTTTCTACGTTTTTCAAATAAGGTTTAACCCATTTAATGTAAAGCTTAATTACATTGAAATGCTGTCTTAAATATTTCAAATGGAATCTTCTGCTAACTTCAATTTCTTTTTCAGTTGCTTCTTTCCATTCTAAGAATTGGTAAAGTTTTCTTCCGAGAACTTCTTGGACTTTCTTGTTAAGGCCCATTTGATCTAACTTTGCAACTTCTCCATCAACATCTGCTGCTTTTTTTGGAGAAAGATTAAAGAAGAAGTCTGGAAGAGTTGTGAAACCAAGTTGTGTTGCCATTCCATAAACAGATGCTGGGTTCTTTGCAGAACCTTCAACTAAATCAATCCACATTCCTTTAAGTGCAATTTCAGCTGATTTGCTTCCAGCTTTACTCTTTTTATAATAATTCATTCTTTCATCCATAATTCTTAATGAACGCAATATTTGGAATAAACTCTTTAGCATGTTTCCAATAATTGCAAGAAATTCTTTTGCTTTGTCTTGTTGGATTGCTAAACGTTGGGATTGAACACCCCAAAAAGAAGAAAGCTCGCTTGCTGTAAATGCATCTTCTAGTTTCTCAACATCATATTTTAAATCTTCATGTATAAACTCAACTAACCAGAAATAATATCTTTCCAAACCACCTTGATAGAGTTGGTAAATAAGGTGATGTGTTGGATCTATCTCATTTACTATATCTTTTTTCTTTTGACTAGCTAGAGCTGTCTTCGTGACCATTATATAATGTAATATACACGTCGTTGTATAAATAGTTTATGTCACTTTCTAAGTCTAGAGTTAGCAAATATATTTATGTCATAACTTTTTATTAATATTATGAAGAAACTAACTAAAAAGGGATGGAAAGAAGTAAAAGCTAAATTATCGTCTTTTCATCCAGAAACGCGAATTGTAAAGTTGCAAAAACTTGCAAAGTTAACTGATGATCTTAAAATTAAAAAACAAATCAAAGACTTATCTGAAATCGCAAATGAAGAGTTATCACAACTAAAACAATGGACTGCTGTTGGTGTTGGTCCAACTCCTGCGCGCGGTGTTGTTGGTCGTCTCCTTGAAGAAGAAAAACGAGAGGAACCAAATCTCGAAGAGACTCTTGAAGCTGAGCTTCCTACACAAACAGAAGAAACAGAAAACAATATTGAAGGTTCTTATACGCCAAGTAATGAATATGTTAAATCTTATGATAGCAAAAAATATGATACTGTAAAAGCAGAGTATGAAGGCCCGAGAGACGCTCCATCATATACTCGAGAAGATATTGGAGAAACCTTAATAAGCAAAGAGCGTTTAACAAAAACTGAAAGGGAAGAGGAAGAGAGAAAGAAGTATACTTCCTCTAAGAAAAAATGAAACTCGAAGACGCGCCTTATTTTATGAATGTTAGAGGACCAACAAGTTATTGGCACGCATTAGATTCTGAATCTTTACAAAACTATCAAGTACCTCCTGCACTTATTGGTATTTCAGCTGATCCAACTAAAGACCAACTTCAAGCTTTGAAAGCAAGAATTTTCCAGGGTGCAAAACATGTTGAACTTGGTTTCTTTGGAAAAGAAAAAGGAAGTTTGCGACAAGGTGCAACAACACCTGAAATGTTTGGTAAAGAGGAACGAGATGCAATGCGTCAAATGGCTAAAATAAATGATGTTACAGTAAGTACTCATTCTGCTGTTAATGTTATTGGACACGCAGGTTTAGGAAGTGAAGGAAAGTTTGATGAAAGTCAAAGACAAAAAGCTTTGTTTGAAGCACAAAGATCAATTGAGTTTGCAGCAGATGTTGCAGAAGGCGGACCTGTTGTAGTTCATACAGGAGAATTTCCGCGACCAATTTATGGTGTTGAAAAAGAAAAACCAGATATGTTCACAGGTTTCCCTGAAGAAAAGAAAAAAAGAGTTCATTATCTTGTTGATGAAAAAGATGGTCGTGTAATTAAGGGTGTAAGAGAAGATGTTGAAAATTTTGGTGTTCGATATAAACGAGATTCAAAAACCGGAGATTATGAATATCGTGAAGATATGTTTGGACACAAAATAAAAGTTCCTGAAATTGATGAAGAAGGTAAAGTTATTACTGAAAAGAAAGAGTGGGATTGGTACATAAAAGAAGCTGAACGATTAAATAAAAAGAAAAGTGAAACTGAAAAACTAACACCTGCACAACTTTATTATGAAGATTCAATTCAAGCAAAAATTGACCAAGCCAGAGGTCAAGCAGATGAGTATGAGTTACATTATAATAAATACAAAGAAATGGCTGACAAATATCGTGAAGCACTAAATTTCTGGAAAGATTTAGAACCAAGAGTTCCTGATGATAAGAAAAGGTGGATTATGATGCGAGAGCATATTGACGCTAATCTTCCTGCAGAAGAAAAAAATCCAGTTGAATATCTTAAAAAAAGACTTTGGGAAACTGAAAAGGCAATGAGTTATGGTCAAGAAATTGCGTCATCTGCTCGTACACAAATGGCTGAAGCAGAAGACGCACAAAAACGTGCAGTTCCAATTGAAGAATTTGCAATTAAGAAAAGTGCAGATTCATATGCACAACTTGGTGTGTTTGCAATGAGAGAACAAGAACACAAACACTTAAAGAAACCTCTTTTTGTTTCACCTGAAAATCTTTTCAATGAACAATATGGTTCTCATCCACAAGAACTTAAAAACATAATTGTAAAATCAAGAGAACGAATGGTTGACCTCCTAACAAAATCAAAAATTGATGGTGAGAACAATCCAAATTACAGAGCAGATATCTCATCTTCTGAAGCAAAGAAGAGAGCTAGTGAACATATTAAAGCAACATTTGATATTGGACATGCAAATACGTGGAGAAAATATTTCACAGGCAAACCAGAAGAATTTAAGAAATGGATGTTAGGACAAGTTGCAGACTTGCAAAAAGAAGGTGTACTTGGTCATGTGCACATTACAGATAACTTTGGTTATTATGATGAACATGTAACACCTGGTCAAGGTAATATTCCATTAAAAGAATTTGTTGAGGAATTAAGAAAAGGTGGATTTAAACAGCAAATGATTGTTGAACCAGGTCATCAAGATTGGCAAATGATGACTGGAACTTGGCGAGCATTAAATAGTCCAATCTATAAGATTGATGGTGCTTGGCAAACTTGGACTGATGTTGAACATGGTTATTTTGGAGAGACTCGTTCACCAAGATATATGTTTGGAGAAATGGCTCCAGATCCAAAGATGTGGACTCTCTGGTCTGAAATTCCATTAGAATGATTTCTATAGCACAAACTATATATTGAAGCGTGTATATTATAGTATATAAAAGATGAAATTCCTTTTGAAGAGAAAGAAATATCCTTTCGAACATAAGTATCCTAGAGACCAAATAGACACAGCACGAAAGTTTGCAAAAGTTGTTTACAAAGAACTTGGAGACTTTGTTGTTGCTTTAACTCTTTTTGGTTCTGCTGCTCGTAGAGATAAAAGAGCAAGAGATATTGATGTTATGATTATTATTGATGATGTTCATGTAAATCTAACTCGTGAACTTGTTGAAACTTATAGAATTATAATTGCAAAAGCTGTTTCAAAGATTGATCCAAAACGACTTCATGTACAAACAGTTAAGTGGTCAACTTTCTGGGAATATGTAAGAGTTGGCGACCCAGTTGCAATTAATATTCTTCGAGATAGTATTGCATTAATTGACATTGGTTTCTTTGATCCACTTCAAGGCCTGTTATTTAGCGGAAGAATAAGACCAACAGGTGAATCTGTATGGACTTATTATTCAATGGCTCCAGCTAGCATCAATAAATCAAATGTACATATTGATCTAGCTATTGTAGATTTATACTGGGCTGTTATTGACGCTTCACACGCAGCTCTTATGTCTATTGGTGAAATTCCACCATCTCCAAACCATGTAGCTGATATGTTACAAGAGAAGCTTGTTAAAACAAAGAAACTTGATGCAAGATATGTTACAATTCTAAAGCATATTTATGAAGTAGCTAAGCGAATCATGCATAGAGACGATCATAACTTTGATGGTAAGGATTATGATAAATATAGAAGATTTGCAGATGAATTTGTTAGAAAAATGCGTATATTTATTGAAAAACAAGAATTAAGATAAGAAGGGCGCGAACGCCCTAATTAAATTTAAGCTTTTGCTGATGTTCTAAAAGCGTCGATACCTCTCTGTCCAAAGCCTTCTAGAATAGATACTAAACCTGCTGTCTTTTTCAGAGTGTCAACTTCTAATTCATCGCCGTCTTTTGTGCTTTCAGACATATCATATAATTGACCGTCTGTAACATCATATACAGTTCTGAAGTCTGTTGAGTTATGTCTTGCTTTTTCGACATCAATTTCATCTGCACCAATTAAAGTAGCATATAGTCTTCCTAAAATCGGAGCATATTCTCCAATCTTATGAACACCAGCTAATGCTAGGTCTTTAATTGCTTTTAGTGCTTCGTAATTTGCTTTTGCCATTTTTAATCATCACCTCATGAGTGTTACTAATAAGTCATAAATTTCGTTTAAAAAGCTTTCCTTTTTAGAAATGTAGGTTTCAGCGAACATAAGAGTAAGCTTTATATTGCTTTCTGAACTATTGATTTTTATAATGGCTGATAAAAAAAGCCCAAATTCTAAGTACCTAAAGCCTGCAGATAGTGATATTTTGAAAGTCAAAGCAGCTCAAAAAATCGCTGAAATGCAAGAAAAGCGAAAAGAAGCTTCTGAAAAAATAAAAAAAATAATTCAAAAAACAGTAGAGAGAGCTATACCTTTTAAGAAAGCTGCTCTAACAGCTTACAAAAAAGATATTGTAGGTATTGTTGCTTTACCACCAAGACCTGAACAAGATAAAACTAAGGAAAAACAACCAGAAGTTCTTGTAATTCTT
>JAFCCX010000088.1 GCA_017609995.1 Candidatus Pacearchaeota archaeon
TGTAAACCTGTTAGTTTAATACTCAAATCCCACAATTCTTCTTGTTTCTTCTTATCTAATGCAAATTTATTGGGTTCTTTCTCTTTCATTATATGATAGTATTTTCCAGTGATTTCTTCTACTTCTGGAGAGGATACTAAATACACTGACGTTTCTGCTCCTTCTTTGATAGGTTTTGCTTTTCTTTTTATAATTGGATTTAGAGGTTTGAGCAGAAAATTGTTTATCCCCAAATCAGTTCTAATATAACCTGGATGAAGGCAGTTAACAGTTACACCAGTGCCTTTCAGTTTGTCAGCTAACAGAAGTGTGAACATAATATTGTAGATTTTAGATTCGGCATATGCAGTCATTAGTTTATACTTTCTTTTCTCCCAATTGTAATCCTCAATTTCTAATTTCTTTACTCTATAATTCGAACTAGATGAAACGTTAACAATCCTTGAATAATCACTAGCTTTAACTAAATCTAGAAGTTGTAAAGTTAGACTAAAATACCCAAGATGATTTACTGCAAAAGTTGATTCATATCCATTTTCTGTTACTGTTTTCTTAAGAAAAACAGCACCATGGTTATTTAGTAGAACATCAATCTTATCATATTTTTTCTTGAACTTATCTACGAATTCAGTGATTGAATTCAAAGAAGAGAAATCACAGATCATCAGTTCAAGATAACCATGACAACTTGGGCACCAAGCTTAGCAAGCCTAAGAGTAGTTTCTTTTCCAATACCTGCATTTGCTCCAGTTATAACAACTAGTTTGCCTTTCATAGTTATAAGTACATATTAGCTGTTTATTAAGATTCTTCGATTTCTACATCTAGTTAAATTTTTAAAGATAAGATACTGTATTGCATTATCTCTAGTCAAAGTGGTATCTATGAGTTTGATACAAGTAGCAGCAATTTGCGGGATGCTGAGTCCGATAATTTATACATTAGCTTGGATTCTAGGTGGAATTATTGTTCCAGAATATAGCCATATCAAGAAGGATGTAAGCTCACTTTTCGCTGTTGGAGCTCATAAGAGACCTTTATTTGCGTCATTCTTCATAACAAACAGTGCATTGTCGTTTATATTCTCATTTAGCTTAATATGGGGGATAGAAGGAGATGGATCTTTAGTAGGACCAATTCTATTTATAATAAGTACTTTTTTGGGAGTGCTTGTTGCAGTATTCTTCCCACTAGATGAAGGAGGAGAAATGAAAACATTACGAGGAAAACTTCACTTGATAGTGATTGTTATTTCAGGAATTCTTGTTTTAGCATCTATGATCTTCCTTTGGGTAAGAATGAAAACACTATCAGGCTGGATAGGTTTTGCTTGGTTTTCACTTGCTTCTGTACCAGTAATATTTGTTCTAATGGCTCTTTCTGGAATTTTTGGTGGAGGACCATATATGGGATTAGTAGAAAGATTCATGGTAAGCTACTTTCAGATGTATTACTTTGTTATATCATTAATGATATTTTTGAATAATTGAAACTAAGAAGGCGATGATATGGAAAAAAGCTCTTGTCCTGAATGCAAGACAGAAGGAAAATTAGTAAAAAAATTTACAGTTATCCGAGTAGTGAAGAAAGATCTAAAAGAATCAATTGGTGAGGATGATTACTACCTTTGTTTAGATCCTAAATGTAAGGTTGGATATTTCAGCAATTCTACAGGAAAAACTGTTTATAGATCTGAACTCAAAAAACCTCTTTGGTACAAAGATGATGCTAATCCTGTTATAGCATGTTACTGTACAATGATAACTGAAGAAGACATTATAAGAACAATTATAGAGACCAATCTAAAGACCATGCGGCACATAATGTTTCATCTAAAGGGAAGACTTGGTGATACTTGTAAGTATAAAAATCCTACAGGGCATTGTTGTAATGAAGTATTCAACTCTATGATAGTTAAGGGATTGAGAGTGAAACAAAATAGAAAAATACTTGATGAACTGAATGACAATTTGAGAGAAGAAGTTAGTAGATATTTTTCCATTCAAGAAGATATTACTTTTGTTGATACTGATAAATTGGATCAAGAGATAAAAACTAAACAACCTAATTCTACATGTGGATGTTCACCGTCAAAAAGTAGCAGTGGCAGTTGTTGCTAAATAAATTCTTCCAATTCTGAATATTCAAAAAAAAGATAAGGTAAGCATAATGATATTCTTACGAAATTGAAGTAGTATCAAAACTTGATGACCAAGGATTATTTCTTTGCTCTTATCAAAAACCAATTTTTTTTGCTTTCTATTATTTCGGTCTTGAAACCTACTTGATGAAGCATAGTCTCTACATTTTCGATTGACTGTATCTTTGAGGAAACTCCATATGCAGTTCTAATTATAGATTTATTTGGGAGAATTGCTTTGATCTTGATGAGAGAAGTGCCTATATCTGTCTCAATTATCATATCCCAGATTAAGAACTCACCTCCAGCTGCTAAAACCCGATATGTTTCTTTGAATACTTCTTGTTTATCCTCATTAGACATATACA
>JAFCCX010000016.1 GCA_017609995.1 Candidatus Pacearchaeota archaeon
TGGGATGGAAGTTCATATGTTGATTGGCTTGCAACAAAAACTGAAGGTAGAAATAACGATTACTGGTTAGAAGAAACTAAAGGAATTTTATATTTAAGATATCCTTATAGATTTTATGCAAAACAAGCAATTCGTTTAACATACAGATATGGAAAAACAGTTGTACCTGGTGATATTAAAAGAGCAACTGCAATGATAGCTGCAATCAATTTATTATTAAATGATGATCGTTCTTCAGCATTAGTTGAAACTGGAGACCCTACTAGAATTAGTTATAATGACCGAGCAAGTAAAATGCAAGCACGTGTAAACAAGATATTAAAAAATCATACAACAATCATAGTTGTATAAACTGTTATAAATAAGTGCCACTCAACAAAGTTTGTAAGTAAGTAAGTGATAAAATGGTAACTGACCCAATGACTATTGTAAAAGATATTCTTTCCACTAATTGGATTGATATTAATACAAGTAATATAACTCCAGAATTCTTACTTATTACAGAAAAAAAACGTATTGATTACGGTAATGGTAGTCGTGCAAAAATTCTTATTCACGTTCCACGTCCATTAATAGATCCAGCAGGAATTAGTGTTTCTGGTAAACACGAAGATAACAGATATGATGTTGATCTAAGAGTAATGGGTGCAGATTATAGAACGCTTTATTTGGAATGTTTAGAAGAAATAAAAAGAATACTTCAAGATAATCAAGCAATTCCTTATACAAGTGGTTCTAAGCCATTAATTACAGTAAGCACATTAGATTATAACGGACAAGGAAATGACTTAAGCAATGGCTTGCATAGCCTTTACAGGTATATGTTGCCAGTACAATTAAAGTTTTATAATGTAACGAGGTAAAAATGTTAATAAAATCAAAACAACCAGGAATGACGTTTAAGAAAAACAATCCAAAGTTCAGTTATACTTTTGAATCTGAACCAGTTGAAGTAAAGAAAGAACACTATGAAATTCTTAAAAAAGAACATCCAAAAATGTTTGAAGAAGTTAAAAAGAAAGAGGTAAAAAAATGAGTTATCCAGCATCATTAGCATATTTGCTAATTAGTAAAGAAGCAATTTGGGGAACACTAGTTACTGCAGAAAAAGATTGTGGTTTAATTGTAACAGATGTTACTCCATCTATTGAAAGAGAAATTATGCAAAGTCAAGGTATTAGTTCTATTGAAACACAAAAAATTACTACTGGTTTAGTTAAATCTAATTTAACACTTGAAGGTGATTTTCAACACGGAAGAATGTTTGATTTTCTAATTGGTGAAGCAACTCACGCAGAAACAACTGGTGATTGGGTTCATACATTTACAGTTGATAATAATCCAATAAGTATGACTGGTGAAAAAGGTAATAATGGAAGTGCAGATACACAATGGATTATTGATGGTTTACTAGCTGAGTCTGGTGAATTAAGTATTGAATTAAATGGTAATTTAAGATTATCTTGTGATATGAAAGGTAGAGCTTCAGAGAATGGTACAACTGGAAAAACAGCAGTGTTAAGTACATTACCAGTATTTCCACATTCACTTTGTACAGTAACAGTAAATAGTATAGCAGCTACTGAATGTCAAAAAGCAAGTATTACTATTGCAAAAGTTACTGAAGGTGCAGGTGGAGTTAGTTCTAATGTGGAACAACAAAAACACGCAGTTGAATTAAAGTTTGATTTCTCTGGTGAGTTTGGTTTTACTACTACAGCACTTCACCAATTAGCAATGGGTGGTGTAACATTAAAAACTGATGGTGATCCTACACCTTTTGATTTTGAAATTACAGCAGATAATGGTGTGGCTTTAGGAAGTGGACAACGTAAAGTACATTTCGCAATTGAAAACTGTCAAAGTGCAGGTTTTGAAGAACCAACAAGCGTAGGTGGATTAACATTTGTAACAATTTCTGGAAATGGAACTTTCAAAGAATTGTACACAGTTGATAATATTTCAGACGTAAATTGGGATTAAATAAGGTAAAAAAAATGGAAGTAGAAATAGAAAAGAATGGAACAAAACAGATGATTACATTACGTAGTCCGAAAGGTAGAGAAGTTAAAAAAGGTTTGAAATTATTATTCAAAGCTGAAGCAATAGAAAATTCATCAGAACAAGTCTTGGCTTTAGAAACATACATAGATTACATTGATGAAGTTGCAGCAAACAATACTAGTATGTCTGTAGAACAATTAGATGATCTAACAACTGATGAAAAAACTAAGATCGTAGAATTTTATGCAGAAAAAATTAATGGTAGATTAGATTTTTTGAAGTCCTCACTAGTGCGTCAAAGTTAGCTGGGGAAGATAAATATTTAATTATTGAAACTTTGATGAAACCAGGGTTGCCTTGGCATCCTTGGAGAAAACAATTAATTGAAGCTTTTGAATGTTATGCTTTTGCTAAACAGTTTGGTTGGAGCGATCAAAGTATTCAGAAACTTAAAGAAGAAGAACCTTACAAATACCAAATGTATTCTTCAATGATGAATGGTTTTGGTAAAAGTGAAACAAAAAAAACATAGGTAAGAATTATGGCTGAATATAAATTTACATTAATCCCAGACTTGAAAAAGTTTAAGAAGGAACTGAAAGAATTATTTGATAAAAGATATTCTGTTAATTTAGATGCTAAAACTTCTGGTGCTACTGGTGGTGCTACTAAATCAGTTACTCAAGGCAGTGGTGATTCTAAAACTAGTAAAGAAATTGAAAAGCAAACTTCTACTGAAGCTAAATCATCTAAAAAAACTAGTGGTTTATTAGGTGGAATTATGAAAGCTTTAGCACCATTAACAGTTTTACTTGCAATGAAACCTATTACAGATTTATTAAGTATGATTGTAAATTTTGCAATGTTAGGCTTTATGCAAATTGGTAAATTGCTTGGTTCACTTGCAATGAAAATGGAGCAATTGCGATTACAATTCGTTGAAAAGATAAAAGGTATGTGGGAATCGTTTAAAGAACTTGTACCTCAAATTTGGACAAAGGTTGGTGAATGGTTAGGTTTAGTTATTGATTGGATAAAAGAATTACCTACAACACTTTGGACTTTACTTAAAGAAGGTTTCACTTGGTTAGTTACTGGGCTTGTTAATTTAGGAACTATGATTGCTGAATGGATTTCTGGAATTGCAGTTGCAGTTTGGGGATATTTACAAGAAGGTTTCAAATGGATTGTAGAGAAGGTCCTGGCATTATGGGAATCTGTTAAAGGTCTTGCAGCTAAGATTTGGAATTTCTTTTCAGATAAAGTTGAAAGCATTGTTACATTTATTAAAAACATCTGGAATGGTATTACTGGATTAGCTGGTGCAATTTGGGATAAGATAAAAGAAGGGTTTCAATGGATAAAAGATGGTGTTGCAAATCTTTGGCAAGGTATAAAAGATTTACCACAATTAATTTGGGATAAGATAAAACAACTTGCAAGTTTAATTGGAACTGCAGTAAAAAACGCTTTACCTAAATTTGGTTTCGGTGGTGGAACTACTATTAATGATGGAATAGTTAAACCTGATGGCACTGTAATTAAAACTCATCCACAAGATACAATCATTGCAACAAAAACACCAGGTAACTTAGGTGGTGGAGGAAGTAATGTTGTTAATATGTATGGTGTTACTTCAAAACAAATGATGGATGAAGTAAAAAGAATGTTAGCGAAAGAAGTTAATTCAGCAAGTAGGTTTTAAAAATGGCAGTTACAACAAAAGATATGGCATCAATAACTAATCAAAGTAATTCTAAATTGTTTCTTTTTAGAGCAGTTGTACCATTTAAACTTAAGAAATTTCAACCTAGTATAGATATTCCTTTAATTAACACTTCACCAGAGAATAGATTTATCTTTAAATTTACAGGACAAGCACAAGATGTTAGTTTTACATTTGTACTTTTTGATGATGGTGACGATTGTAGTAATTTTAATAATATTGTAACAGTTAAAGAACAAGCAGAATATTTAATGGATGAAATATTTACTAAAGATTTTGATGGTTTGTTTACGTTGGCAGTACCTTCACAATATACTGGTGATTACACAGGTGTTATTGATACAATTGATTTAGATACAAATGTGGGTGGTAATGTTAGAACTGGTACAATTACATTCAAACGTGGAAGAATAGGTGGTGTTTGATGGGTGCAGAAAGACTTAGATTATTTAATGGGGTTACTGAATTAAATTATGGTGGTGCAAGCATTACTGAAAGTAACGATTACATTATTAATCAAGGTGAAGCATCTATTGAAGCTGATAGTTCTGTAACTGGTGCAAGTATTATTGATTTTAAATTGGCTGATGGAAGTACAACAGTTTTCAGCGCACGTGTAACAGAAAAAACAAAAGAAACTCTTTGGAAATTAACTTTGATGACAAATGGTTATGAGTTAAACAATTTACCAATTGAAACTGTTTGGACTGCACAAAGTCCAGAATATATTGTTCAAGATATTATTGATAATTATACAGAAAACTTAGTATATGTTCCAAGTATTGCAAGTGGAATTGTTATTACTAAATATATTGCAGAAGGTTATGCGCTTGATATAATTAAAGATATGATGGATACTTTACAATGGGAATTAATTATTGATAAAGATGATAATGTATATTTCCAACCAAAAGGTACAATCAATAATGGTGTAACTTTTTCTAATGGAATTGAGATAACTACACAAAACTGGAAAGAAGACCAAATTTCATTATGTAACCATGTAAAAGTTGTTGGTGGATTTGAAAGTTTCGCATTACAAGAAACAATAACTGGTACTGGAACTTCATTTACACTTTCAAAAAAACCTCAAGGTAGTATGAGAATTACTGTTGGTGGTTCTGAAATTAGTAGTGATGATTATGAAGTTGATTCACCAAACAAAACTGTTACATTTACAAGTTCACAAACTGATCCTTATTTCGATTATTCTTTTAGTAAACCAATCATTGTAGAAAATCAAGATGATTCAAGTATATCTATTTATGGTGAAATATTTAGAAGAGTACCTGCACCTTGGTTAGATAGTTTTACTGAAGCTCGAAGATATGCACAAAACTTTTTAGATTCATATAGTACACCTCTGAAAAGTGTAGATGTTGTTTATAATGGATTAAATTTTGATGTGGTTGTTGGTGAACAAGTTACTGTTATAGATAACATTCGTGGTGAAAACGAAGTTATGGTTGTTAATTCAATTACTTGGGATGCGGAAGGTAGTACAGTTTACAAATGTGGAAGTATGATTTTCTTAATGGTTGAATGGCAACGTGAAGTCCAGGAAAGAATTAAAAAAATTGAACGAAGATTTTCTAATGAAGATAATAAGATTTTTACAAGATTATTGAAAGAAAACATTAATGTTGATTTAGCACAATCACAAACTTTTGAACAAGCAAGTCCACAAGATAGTTTTATATTGGGACATAAAACATTAAGCAGATTAAGGGGTATTGTCAATGGTGATATGTTAAATTATGAGGCAGATTGTAGTGACAATAATAATTATGGAACTTGGTATGGTACTGGAATTGATGGATCACAATTCACATTAAGTGGTTGGAGATTGTCTGCAGGTGAATTTAATGGTACAGATAATTATGTTGAAGTTGCAGATTCAAGTTCGTTAGATTTAACGACAGATTTAAGTATTTGTTTAGCAGTTAAAATTACAACATTACCAAGTGCAGAAACATATTTAATGCAAAAGTATAATGGAACTGATGGTTATGCAGTAAGACTTGCAGCAGATAATAAATTTGAATTAGTATATGCTGACTCTGGAAGTGTAACAACATTCAAAAGTACAACTGCTTTAGTTGCAAATACAATGACACATATTACATTCACAAAAATTAGTACTGCATTGGATGTTTCAATTAATGGAACTTCAGATAATACTGGAACTGGTGGTGCAACCATTGGAACTAATTCAAATACACTTCAAGTTGCAAGATATGGGAGTGATTATACAGAAATGATTTTTGATGAATTAAGAATTTATAATAGGGGAATTGAAACTAATGAAACTACAAATATAAATTCCCAATATCATGTTCATGAAGGAATGGTTTGTTATTTAAGTTTTGACAATCCACGACTTGGGATAAGAATGAGTGGCAGAACGCCAGTCATATGAGGAAAAAATGACTTTAACAAATGATACATTAACTGAAACAAAATCTGAAGTAATTGACTTTTTAGAATCAATATTTCTTTTTTGTAATATAGGTGAAGATGGAACTGCTAGTGTCGCAACTGATACTGAATTAGGAAGTGAAATATTAAGAGTTCCTATAATTGCAGTTGATAAAAGTGTGGCTGATAAAATTACAGTTTCTGCAGAAGTTTTAGCAACTCAAGGTAATGGAAGTATTATTCGTGAAGTTGGTTTGGTTGATGAAGCAAGCGTTTTAATTGATGGTTGTGATACAATAACTGGTTGGACTGATTCTACAGACATGACTATTAGTTTAAATAATACAACTTATTGGGAAGGAAATGGATCAATAAATTTAACTAAAGATGGTGTAACTGTTGTTGGTGCAAGTACTTCAAAAACTGTAACTTCAACAGATTTTACAGATAGTTCAATAAGTTTCATATTAAACATTTTAGATGCAACTGCACTTTCAAAATTAGCAACAAGTTCTTGTTTAAATATTCGTTATGGAAGTGATAGTTCTAATTATTATGAATGGAATTATGATGTAGCGGATTTAGATACAGGTAAAATTTTAATTAATAATCTAACAAGTGCGAATGCAGATAGTACAACTGGAACTCCAGTGTCAACTGCAATGGATTACTTTTACATAGAATTAGTTGCAGATGCAAGTGCAACTGTTTGGAGTGATGGAGATTTCATAATAGATAATATACAAGTTTATGATGGAACTCAATACGAAAGAAGTGTAGTTATTGCAATTGGTAAAACTGATGCGATTGTTTTGTATATAGATACAACTACAACTACTACAGTGACACAGAGTTGATAAAAATGGATTCAAGTTTTGATAAAATTATGGTAAAACTAAACGAAATTCATATTGAATTTCCAGATATGCGATTTGGACAAGTACTTCAATTAGCAATAGATTCAAAGAAACAAACAAAAAATTTTGATTTAACCAATATTCCAAGTAAACAAATATTAAGTTCTCTTGGTGAATTTAAAGAAGTTCACAAAATCAAAAGAAGAAAGAAAATTAACAAGGTGAAAAAATGACATCAATGAATTGGATAGATGGTTGTGGAGTGACTACTGCAGATTTAACTCTTACAGTAGATTCATCAATGAAATCAGCGTTATGGAATGCATTAATTATTATACAAAATGATACAACAATTGTAACGAACCAATATGATGATATGTTGGTAGATATATTTACAGATGAAGATGGACAAACAACATCAGTTGATACTGTTAATACTACAATGACGTGGATAGGTTCTACATGTACTTATACTAATGTAACAACTTGTGATTTAACAGATTTAGATTATGCATGTTGTGTAGCGACTTCGTCATTATGTGTGTTTTATTTCGCTTCTTGTAATTTTGTTTGTGTACATGGATGTCATAGTAATGCAAGTAACCAAGTAGCATGTTGGTTAAGTTGTGATTTAGCAAATTCTGATGTTGTTTATGCTAATTACAATATACAATCATATCAAAATTCTAATGATGGTTCAAGTTCTTATATAACTAAAACATTGGTAGAACTTCCAGGTACTTTTTGTCAACGTATAGAATTATGTAATCTAGATTCTTGTAATTGTAGTATTAATTATGATGTTTTTTATGAGAGAAAAGCAGCATGTTGTTATGATATGTGTTGTGATGGAACT
>JAFCCX010000017.1 GCA_017609995.1 Candidatus Pacearchaeota archaeon
AAAACAAGGTACGGGAAGGTTTATAAAATTTAGTATGCCGCAGGCCACAAACATTTTATAATTCAGATAACTATCGATAATAAAATGGGATGGAATCTTTTGGATAAAATTAAGGACCGTAGGAATCTTAGACGATTAGAATGGTTTGAAGAAGTTGGAACGCAGATGGCTGAAAAAGATGAACGACAACTGGCAAGAGTAATTAAAAGAGCACGACAAGCAAAAAACGCGCAGCAACGGAGACCGTTTTTAAACACCGCAATAAATCTTGTAAATAAAATAGTTGCAGAAAATGCAGAAATAAGACAGGCACTTGTTTTAGCAGGTCATGTAGCTGAATAATACAAAATCTTTTATCTCTTTTTTTCTATTCTAGTTTATGACTCAAGTAATTATTGCTGAAAAGCCAAGTGCTGCAAGGAAACTAGAATCTGCTCTAAAAGGACAAAGAGATGTGATTGTAGTTCCTGCTGTCGGTCATTTGTTTGGATTAAAAGGAATAAAGCGAGGATACCCTGTTTTTGATGTTGAATGGAAACCAACTTTTGAGATTTCTAAGAGCTCAGCATTTTCTAAGAAGTATTTTCTTGCAATGAAAAAGCTGGTTAAGAAAGCTGATGAATTAATTGTTGCAACAGATTATGATATTGAAGGAGAAGTTATTGGTTTGAATATTGTTCGTTCTCTTTTTGGAAAAAAAGATGCAGAACGAATGAAGTTCTCAACATTAACTGCACATGATTTGCAAAAAGCATATTTTAATCGGTCAAAAACACTTGACTGGGGGCAAGCAAATGCAGGTGAAGCGCGACACCATCTGGATTGGTTTTATGGAATTAATTTATCAAAAGCAGTAATGTCTGCACTTTCAAAAGCAACAAATTCTTTTCAGAAATTAAGTATTGGTCGTGTTCAGGGTCCTGCACTAGCGCTTTTAGCTAAACGTGAATTACAAATTCGTGCTTTTGTTTCAAAACCATATTGGAATATTTTTGCTAATTTTAAGTTTGGACAAGCAATTCACAAAGAAAAACAATTCTGGGAACAGAAAAAAGCAAAACAAATATTTGAAAAAGTTAGGGATCAACACGGAACTGTTTCAAAAATTGAGAAGAGTCTACAACAAATTTTACCACCAGTTCCTTTTGATTTAACTTCGTTACAAATGGAAGCCTGGAGAGTATTTAGAATATCACCAAAAGCAACTTTAGTCCTTGCTCAAAAACTGTATACTGCGGCTTATATTTCTTACCCAAGAACATCTTCACAAAGACTTCCACCACAAATCGGATATAAGAAAATCCTAAATGCATTATCTAGAAATTCAAATTATACAAAACTTGCAAAGTATGTTTTAACAACTTCATTAAAACCAAGACAGGGAGGTAAAATAGACCCAGCACATCCTGCGATTTATCCAACAGGCGAACTTCCAAAGAAACTAGACCCAGACGAATTTAGAATTTATGACTTAATTGTCAAAAGATTTTTTGCAGTATTTGGACATGCAGGAGAAAGAGAACTTACTAATTTAGAATTTATAATTGAAGATGAACCGTTTGTAATGAATTTAAGTCGAACAACAAAGAACGGATGGTTAGATCTATATGCACCTTATTTGAGATATAAAGATGTTAAAATACCTTCGCTGTTAGTTGGAAAAGCATATGCGCAAAAGACAACAATTGAACAAAAAGAAACAGAACCACCTGCGAGATATACTCAAGCTTCAATAATTAAAGAACTTGAGAAAAGAAACCTTGGTACAAAAGCAACACGTGCAAACATTATTGATATTCTTTATCAAAGAGGATATGTTTTTGGTGCACCAATTCAAGTTTCAGATTTAGGTTTGACAATAGTTGATACATTTGAAAAATATTCACCACAAATTGTTTCAGAAGAGTTAACAAGAAACTTTGAACTGGATTTAGAAAAAATTAGAGCAAATAAAATCAAAAAAGAAACAGTTTTGGATCGTGCAAAAAAGATTGTTACACAATTAACAACTGAAATTGATTTACACAAAGAAAAAATTGGAAAAGAATTATCAAAAGCA
This sequence comes from Candidatus Pacearchaeota archaeon, assembly GCA_017609995.1. Taxonomy (GTDB): domain Archaea; phylum Nanobdellota; class Nanobdellia; order UBA10117; family JABICX01; genus JAFCCX01. Next base: position 2,060 of record JAFCCX010000017.1, read on the forward strand.
CTTGAAAAAACAAGAGAGGCAGAGCGTAAGAAAAACACTCTTATGAAATGTCAGAAATGTAACAAAGGTGACTTGCGAGTTCTCTATTCAAGACGAGTTAGAAAAAGATTCTTAGCTTGTTCTGGATATCCTGATTGTAAAACAACATTTTCTCTTCCACAAAAAGGAAACCTAACAATGCTAAAAAAGAAATGTGAGAAGTGTGGAGCTAATTTAATCAAAGTAAAAGCTGCAAGAAAACGTGCATGGGAGTTATGCATCAATTGCGGAGTTATGATTGAGAACAAACAAGAGTAAACAAATGTTTTTATTTCATATTCTGTAAATTAGTTTATGACTTATAAAATCGGTGTTATTGGTTCTGCAGGTGGTCGTGATTTAGAACATTGTGTAGAACAAGCTCGAGAAGTTGGAAGAATTATTGCAGAAAAAGGTTCAATTGTATGTACTGGTGCATGTCCTGGTTTACCAAACGAAGCTCTTTTAGCTGCTCAAGAGAATGGCGGAATGACTATTGGTTTTTCTCCAGCTGGAAGTGAGGCAGAGCATGTTAACAATTTTCATTTTCCACTTGATGCCGAAATTATGATATATACTGGTTTTGGATTAAAAGGAAGAAATGTAATTAATATTCGAAGTTGCGATGCAGTAATTGCTGTGGCAGGTAGAATTGGAACACTAAATGAATTAACTATTGCGTATGATGAAAGAAAAGTAATTGGACTTGTAAATAGAACTCATGGTATATCTGAATTCCAAAGAATTTTTACAGAATCAGAGAAAAAAGGCGGTCATGTAATTGCAGATTTATCAGCAGGTTATGTTACAACTGAAGTTATAAAATATCTAGACATATTAGCTTTGAGTCCATAAATCTTTATTAATCTCTGAAAGTACATTATTTCGGTGATATTTATGGATGATTTTACTCAAGCAAGGCTAGAAACGCCTTTTAATGAACGAGCAGAGATGGCTGAAAATCCTGCTGCAAGAGATCTTTTTATGTTAATGCATGAGAAAAAAACAAATCTTGCACTAGCAGCAGATTTCTATGGAATACAGAAACTGCTAGGTGTAATTGATGCAATTGGTCCTGAAATCGCACTTCTAAAAACACACATGGATTTAATGGATTATGGTTTGCGAAATGAAAAAGGTGAACTTACTGGAGAAGTAATGCCTTTTGATGAGGCAATATCTGCGTTAGAACAAGCCGCCGAAGATCATAACTTCATGATTTTTGAAGACCGAAAATTTGTAGATATTGGTGGTGTTGTAAAACGACAATATACTGGCGGACACTTCCGTATTGTTGAATGGGCACATTTTGTTAATGCATATGGTTTAGCTGGTCCAGGAACAATTAAAGGATTACGAGAAGGTGCAGACGAATATTTAGCTAAACATCCTGACGAAGTAAGAGGATTAATTATGCTACCATATATGACTCCCGAAGGTAATTTAACAACACACGAGTTTGCACAAGGAACAATGGATATGGGGCTTAAACATCCAGAATTTGTAATGGGATGGATTGGTACAGGTAATCCTGTAGAAAAATTACAACATGAAATGCAAGTAAGTCCGTTGGGAATAATAACCGCTACACCTGGATGTAAACTTCCTGCTAACGAAGTAGTTGAAAATGAAAGACTTGGACAAGTATATACTGATCCAAAATTCTTAGTTGAAAATGGAGCAGATGTTATGATTGTAGGTAGTGGAATTTACAAAAAAGAAACTCCTGCAGATCAAGTTGCAGCTGCACAAATATATAGAAACGCTGGACAGGAAGCATTAGCTCGACGAGTAGCAGAGGTGGCATAAAATGACAGCTATAGATGATGTTTGTCAAGCAATCTATGATTGTGAAATAACTAGACCAGACGGTAGTATTGCAAGAGCATTTTGGTTTGATAAAATTATTCTTACATCTGGAAAAGTTTCAATTATGTATGCAGATCATAGAACCTTGTCTTCTGATCCACATGCTGCGAGCTTGATTCTCGATCAAATGGAAAGATTAGTTGCCGGACAAGTTCCGAAAGCTGAATTTATTGTTTCTTCTGCAGAAGCAGGTGTTTATTGGGGTTCAATTATTGCAGATAGGCTAAACCTTGGTTTTGCATATTGGAGTAAAAAAGGTAAAATTGCAGGAGCAATACCTACAGGCCGAGATGTTTTTGCTATTGATGATTTAAACACAACATTTGGAACTGTAAGAAAAGTAGTAGACGGCGTTCGAGACTATGGAAGCACAATTTCAAGAGTGGCTGTTAGTATTGATCGTGGAGAATATACACCCGATAATCTTGAATGGTTCAATCAAGCAGATGTTGATTTCGATTCTGTGGTTAAAGGACAACAATTAATTGAACATGGTTTAAATAACAATTTAATTTCTGAAGAAGATCTTGCAATGGTTGAAAAATACCAAGAAAATGAAGATGAATGTGCAATTGATATTATCACAGAAAATGCAGAATGGTTTAGAACACACGACCGTTTATCAAAAGCCAAAGCATTTTACACACATAATGATCCAGTACTAGAAGTAATCGATGATGTGTTAGCTAAATCATAAATTTTCTTTTTTCTTTTGGTTTTTCTTCTTCTTCAATTCCAGCTGAAACTATCCTGAAATAGTTTTTCTTACCTTCTGGAATTGATCTGTGTTTAATTAACTCAATATTTCTAAGTCTTAAACCAGCTTTACTTAATTTTAAAATACATTTACTCCAGTATTTTAATATGTCTCCGCCTACTGGTTTTACTTCATGCGGCTCATCAAATTTAGAATAAACTTGATTTGTTACAAGAATTGGAATATTATTTTTTCTTGCTAAAGAAGATAAAATAGAACATTGTTTTGTAAGTTCATGATTTACTTCTTCTGGATTGTCTGGTCGTTCTAATCTGTAAAGCATTGTAAAAGAATCAATAACAATTACTTGGATTTTTCCTTCACGAACAGGTTCTCGAATTTCTCTCAAGGCTTTTCCTTGTTCTTCAAATGTTGTTGGTGTTGAAATCTCAATATTTTTTAGAATATCCAAATCAGGAGCTATTTGTTTAACACGTTCTGCTGAGAATCCACCTTCTGTATCAATATAAGCTACCTTAAGCCCTTTTTTAGCAGCAGCTAGAGCGAAAATTAAAGCAACATTTGTTTTTCCAGAACCAGATTCACCATAAACTGTGCTAATAACTCCGTGTTCAAAACCACCATTTAACAAATCATCAAATACTTTTGAACCGCTAGATAGTCTAGTTACTTTCTCCATAATAAATTGAATATTAGAGGATAATTAAACATTTATATCATTAAGTTTAATGATTAATATGAGTTACAATCCAATTGAGTTCATATATGAGAATCCAGTTCAATCCAGACTTGTTGCTCTGACAGCTCTGACAGGCGGAGTAGTTTATATATTATATCGAATAATAAGAAACAACCAAGAGATTGCTGCAGCATGGGGTAGAACATCTGATAACTGGGGAAAAATGGCAAAAGGATTTGAAGAGATGCGTGAAGACAGAAATGAACTAGAAAGAAAACTCGAAGAAAACCATCAAAGAGATAAAGAACTTATTAAAGAGCTAAAAAGTAGAGATTAAAATGGAGTTGTACCAGATTGTTGAGTTTGCATATGAGAATCCTGATCTAGTTATTCTTGGAGCCGGAGTAACACACATTACTATTTGTGGATTAAAAATGACTAGCGCACTGGGAGAAATTACAAAAACACTAAGAAGGATGACAACATCATTAGATGATATTTTTCCATATAAACAAACAGATAATAATATTTATAAAGAGGAAAATGGAGACTAAATTATGGTATCTGCGAGAAAAAAACAATACATGAAGAAGTATAATCAGCTAACTGAAGTTAAAACAAAGAAAGCAGAATATATGAGAAAAACCAGAGCTGATAAAGATAAAGATGCTGCTCGTAGATTAGTTTTATTCTTAGCTGAGATGGGCTATAGAGATTGGGCTGCAGATGTTGCTATGGAAAGAGCACCAGAAATGCTAGCAACAGTTAAAGCACGAGCTAAGAAATGAAGGCAACAACACACCTTATTTTCGCATTGTTTTTAGCTGTTGTATTTTTCAAAGATTTTCTATTTGCAAGAACAATTGAAAGTTTTATTTTCATTGCTTTACTAATTATTGGAGCTACCTTACCTGATTTTGATATCAAGAATACATGGTTCAAACACCGAGGACTATCACATTCAATCTTTGTTCCAATCGCATTGCTCTTCGTAGCGTATTTTTATTTGCCAGCATATGCTTTAGTTGTTGGAACATTATCGCATGGCCTGGCTGATGCTTTAACACCAATGGGCTGGAAACCATTTACACCATTTAAATTTAAGATAAAAGGTCCAATAAAAACAGGTAGCTTAGCTGAAATTCTATTTGCAGCAGCAATTCTTTTCGTAATTTTTGGAATGGTTCTACCCATATAACGCTCTTCTGTGATGTAGCTGTAAATCTTTTCTTGTAGCAATTTCCATGCCTTCATGGGTCTTCGCATGGTGTTTTGCAAGCCACTCGATAGCACCACTTTTTGTTTTTAGTTCTTCTCTTGCCTTAACAATATTAAGAACTCGGTTAGCTTCAGGAGAAATTTCAATGATTGCTTTGACCATATGTTAACATGGTATTAATACTATATTAATGTTTTTGTCAATAATAACACTTAAAAACCCGATTTCCTCCTTAAAGTAATGGTAGAACTTAAACTAAACGCTAATGGACCTAATCTTACACCTAGTCAGCATTATGCCGATATAGAAGTTATTCTCAAACACTTTGCAGAATCACAAGGTGAAGAATATGAAGAAAGTGTTAATGAACGAAAACTAAATACCGCCTCTCTTGAAATTATGGAGCCACATGTTGTAGGTAATACTCTTATGGATGTTGGATCTCATATTGGAAGTTCAGCGCTGTATTTTATCCGAAAGGGAATCGTTGACCAAGCAACCCTTGTGGATATAAATCAATATGCTTTTGAACTAGCAGGCGTAGCAACTCATTTTTTAGATATTGAAGATAACGTTCAATTTATGCCTGCAGACATGAGACAACCATTACTCCGATCTGCAGATACTGTACTTTTATCTGATGCAACATATCGTCCACCAGAAGAGGATCATTTTATTCATGGAGTTAGTATTGAAGAGAGCGCAACTGTTCTAGAAACACTAAAACCAAGTATTGATGAGCGATTACTTTTAGGTAGAACTGCGCGACAAATTCGAAGACTTAAACCAACTATACGCGAAGATCTAACTGCAGCTGGTTTTGATATAATTCATGAAGATCAAGTTCGAGCAGGGCCAAAGCAGTATGCATTATTTGTTTGCAACATAAAATAAAAGCTTCCACTAATTAGGCTTTTAAAATTTAACTGTTCTAAAGTAGCTAGAGGATGAATTATGGTACCAGATAAAATTGATTTAAATGTTGCTGAGGCACAGCAAGATGATGTTGATAAAGGTC
>JAFCCX010000018.1 GCA_017609995.1 Candidatus Pacearchaeota archaeon
CCATTCATTATCTTGCATTCCATAAATGTTTCCATCAGCTGGCGGAAATGGAACTCCAACTACGCCATCAGAAATTACAACTTTATCTATTGTTTCAGTGATAACTACAAAACTCTCTTCATCGATTATGTTGACTTTATCAACTGTTTCATTTATTATAACTTTACTCATTTTTATGGTGTTGTAATATTAGGGTCAAATTTTAATTTACCTTGAATTAATCTTTTTACAACCACTCCTGTAATTAATTCTAGATCATGAACTCCAGTTGTGAAATCCATCGCAGTTGTATCTGTTTCAGAAATATGTAATGTAATTGTCCAACCTACTGTTGGTAAATCTGCAATAACCATTCCACCATTTTCTGTAGTTAAGTCTGCAATTAAAGTTCCATCGTCTTCTTCTAGTTTCATACGACCTGTAAAACCAGTTAAATCATAAGGTACATTGTTGTCATCAGTCCACTGCATACTTTTTGTAAAAGTTTCACCTTGGACAATTTTAAAATCATAAGGTCCTGCCATTTTAAGAACCTCAAGATGCTATAAACTTTACGCCTTCACCATTAGTTGTTACATCAACAAAGATTTTAGCTGCATCATCAATAAATATTTCAACATATTCGTCTGCATCCAAAGGATAACCATTGCTTGAATCAACACTCGCGTTTCCAATAAATACTGGATTAGTGTTTGTGCCTAAAGCTTTTACATAAACTTTATGACAAGAAATTGATGTTGTAAGTGCTTCAGCAGTACCTGCAGTTGCAACAGTTTTAACATTGTTATTTATTGCATCTGAGAATTGTCTGTTGAAAATGTCTTTAAGACTATATTTAGCTTCGTTATTTCCCATTTTTACCTCATTTATTAAACTCCTATTGTAGTTATTCGGAGTTATGATCTTGAAAAATTAAAAAAAATTAAAAAAAATTAAATACCGTATGCAAACCAGTTACCATCTTCGTTGTCTGAAGTAACAACAGTTACTGCACTTCCATCAACTGGTAATGTTTCGTTTACTACTGGGGCTGCAACAATTACAGCTGAACCAATTGGTTGTAAGCAAATGAATTCACATTGTGCTAATCCAGTATCAATATCTCCACCAACATCACCAGAACCATTTGTATAAGTTCCGTGAGTTACTACTCTATCACCAATGTGATTTTGTTCTATTCTTGTTATTGTGCTTGCGAAAGCCATAATTATTCACCTTTGAATGTTTTTATTAATATTTCAGCTTGCTTACTTGGGATTGAAGTATCCAATTTATAATTTTGCATAACTTCTTCTTCAAGCTCTTCATAGCTTCTATATAATTTGACAATTTTGCCAATTGTTGTTGCACTAATTCCTTCTATCTTAGAAAGTTTTTCAGCAAATATTTGTTCTGGTGGAATGTCTTCTGTTTTTTTATCAAACAAACCTGCTTTATCGAACCGTGTATTCTTCTTAAAGAATGCAATGTCCAATTTATTATCAACTTTGAATGGTTCGCCTTTTGTAATATTATAATTTATTCCACTAGGTCCTGAATAACTTGCTGTTCTGTTCGTTTGAGTTCTAAATACAAATTTCATATTTCACCTATTGAGTTTTTATTTGAAAAAAAGAAAAAAATTAAGACTTTATTTCAAGTCTCTAATTGAACCTTGCGCTTTAAACATAGTACAAATCAATTCACCAGCTGTGTAATACATACCTTCAGTTCCAGTTCGTCCGATTGCGAATGGTCCTTCTGCACTCATACCACTTTCGAAGTATAAAGTTGGATATAACATACTGATAAATAATCTTGGTACGCCAGTTTCATCGTTAGCTGTAGTATCTAATAAATAGATTCTACTAAGTGTATCTTTTGCAATTGCTTGCGAAGCGAATAAAGGTACACCGTAAACTGTTGCAACTCTCATTCCAACACCGTTACCTTCATCAGTATTTACACCGTTGATTCCGATTTGCACACTAACAGATTTGTCTAATACACCAGGGTATCGAACTTGATTTTCATACAATCCAAAGATTCTATATTTAGTATCTGTACCAGTTAGCATTACGTTAGTTCTTCCACCATTGTTTTCTAATGTTGCAAGAGTGTCACGAATTAAATCATCAGTCAAATATCTATCAGTACCTGAGTTATGATCTACAACTGCATCTGCCCAAGCATTTGCACTTCTATCAATTCCATAAATATCTTCGTCACCAGCTGTCCAAGACATTGCTGTTGCTAAAGCTGCACTTGCAGTTACTCTATCAATTGATTCGAAATTTACACCAGCTAAAGTATCACCGTCAACACAAAGTTGTTGGTTAATTGCTTTTGCGTGTTTAGTTGCGAAATAACCTCTTAAGAATTCCATATCTCCCATAGCATCATCGCCTTTGGAAACATATCCTTCGTGTAAGAATGATACATCAAAATTGTGTACAACTTGTTTAGCTTTTGTAGCAACTTCTGCGAAAGTTGGTTTAATAGTTTCTGGTAAGTTACCGTTTTCTGCTAATCCACCGTCTGCTGCTGAACCTGCATCTGCTGTAATAACTCTCCATCCAGATTTCTCCCAAGGAGCTTTTGGAAGTAATGCGAATACATTTGCTTCGTTGTTCAATTGACTAAATGCTTGCGCACCGTAAACTGCGTTATATACTCCAGTAGTAGAACTTAAAACTGGTGCATCTGCTTTATTAACATCATTACCATAGTAAAGATTTAATATTTCTCCGATTGTAGTAATTCTTTTTGACACTTTTATTCACCTTTTTTTAGTGCTTTCTGAACTTCCATATGAGTCATTGTTTTTTTACCCATTGCTAAGTCCATAGCTAGATTAGAATTTTTCTTTACGTCTGCAACAGGTGCTGCAGGTGTTTGACTTTTAGTTACAACTAAACTTTTCAGTTCTTTTTTAATGTCCAATACAGATTTAGCAACTGCTTCTACTGCTTTGAAAACATCTGCGTCATTACTTTGGTCTTCAACTGGTGTTTCTGGTGCTGGCGCACTAGTTTCACCATCGATGTCAGATGCTGCGTCTTCTTTAGCCACAGGCTTTTCTTCTTCCTTTGGCTTTTCTTCCACAGGAGTATCTTCCTTTTTTGCTTCTTCCACAGGTTCAGTGTCTTCAGGTACATCTTCTTTCTTTAGTTTTGAAACTTCCAGAGCAATACCTTTAACAACGTCAGCTATATCAGAAATAGTTTTTTTAATGTCTTCGTTTTCCATAATATCACCTAAATTGGGGTTGTTGTTATTATTTGATTCTTCCTTATTTATAACAGTTTCTTGGTTTTCATCAGTTTTTGTATCTTCAGAAATGCAAGAATTACTTTTTGCAACTACTGAATATGCAATGTTTGTTGCGAACGGATTACAAGGTTTTTCCACACTTGCAGTTTCCATATGTGCAAATTCTTCAAGAACTTTTGTTGGTTTACCAGTTGCTTTATCTTTACTTAAACTCATACTTGAACTCACACCACCAACTGAACTTCCAGTACGTGTGCCATCAATAATTTCACCCCAAACTAAATTATCAGCCGGATTGTCATCATAGATTTTTTCTAAATGTATAACACCTAAAGTTTTACTTTCTGGATGTTCAAGAACTTTATATGCAAGAGTTTTACCTACAATTTTGTTTGTGTGTGTATCACTTACAGGACCACCACGTTTCATTAGAACATCTTGATTTGTAATTACATCTTCAATTGGGATTGACTCACCAGCATTATCTGTAGCATCAACACTAATCCAAGTTGCATAAAGTCTATCTGTTGCATTTTCAACAGCTTGTTTAATTTGTTCTAATTCAATACTGTTTTCAAAAATCCGAATTACTTCTTCTTCTTGCAAACCTTTATTAACATTTTCTTTCTTTACAAATATTATTTCTTTCATAGTTTCACCAGTTTAAAATCTTTTTCTGCTTTCTCAAATGCAGGCCGTATAAATGGACTCGGCATAATACCACGTTCTTTTATGTTTAATGCAATTGCATAAGCAACACTTTTTGCTCTTTTAGGATCAACACCAAGTTTACGTATTACCCATTTTTCTAAGGCATCGCTTGGTGGCATCATTCCAGGGCTTCTTCCAAATTCAACTGCTTCTGCATATGGTGCAGTGTAAACAATTTCTTTTTTCAAATAGCCACGATTAACATTACCACTTTTTAATAAATTAGCTGTATCAATTTTACCATCTTTAACTAAATTTTGTTGTGAATCAGCAAATATTGAATCAATAATTTCATCCATTAATTCATCAACTGCATCTAAAAATTTACGTTCAGCTTTACTTGACATACTAATTTTAATATATTCTTATTTATAACAGTTTATAGAATTAGTTTTTTAATCGTCCATCTTGAATCATATGACATTTTCTACATAAATATAAGAAATCGTTAATATCACGCTTGTATTCTCCAGAAATGTTTGCTAAATCTGTTGGTGGAACTTTTTTACAATGTTCACAAAGTTTAGATTTTGGTTTATTCTTTTTCACCCAATAATGAACTGAATTATAATGACTCATATCTTTATTTGGATTAAAATGAATTCCTCTATTAGCTTTACTAATGTTTTCTTTATGTTCTTTTGTTATAACTTGTTTAGCACGTGCTTCTTTAATTTTAAGTATAGTTTCTGGAGTATGTTTTTTACCGAAGAAAGGATTATTATCTCCACCAACATCTGGTGTTTTTCTATCTTTATAAGAACCATTTTTCCAAGCTTTTTTTTGAGCTTCACTTAATTTCTTTCTATGTGCTTCACTTGTTTTATATGTTTTTGAGACCATACGATAAGTTAAGTTTACTTATTTATAAAAGTTATCATAAGAACCAACTAAACCTTAAGGAAGATATGTCTGGAATTCCAATGTGATAAAGGTGCATCTGGATTAACTTTCCAAGTAGGAAATTCTTTGGCAGATTCTTCATTCATTATTCTTATATATTCATTCCAAAGAACGCCTTTACCGCAACGTTTTTTAATACGTCTAGATGTACTTGTAGTTCTATTATCATCAGGTCCTATATGAATAAATTTAAATTCTGCAAACCCTGATTGTTTTGAGTATGAATTCTTTCTTGCTGAACTTGCAATTTTACCAGCTTCAGTTCTTGCAATAGTTTCTGCACGAAAATCTGTTAAATTAGTTGTGGCCTGAATTTCTTTCTGCATATTAGCAAAACTCATACCTTTAGGTGTATGATATGCTTGAGTTATTATGTCTTGAATAGAACTTGTTAAATCTTCTGCAATGCCTGAAAAACTTTGTGATAATACTTCTTGTGAACTTAATGCAACTAAAGCATTCTGATCTAAAACATCAAATCCAATTTTAACATTTAATTGTCTTGAAACTTGATTTTGTGTTGCAACATAAGTATCTTTGAATAAGCTAGTTGTTTTTTCTTGTAATGCAGAATTAAGTTTTAAATTAATATCTTTAAGCAATTTACTAAGTTCTTTTTCTGATGGTTTACGTTTAAACTTCTTAATGAATTTATCTGTTAATTCAGAAATGGTATCGTAGATTTTAGAATATTGTTTACGTCCTTTTAGAACACTATTTATAAACGCTAGTTCTTTTTTTTTAAATCTGACTTCATAGGTTCACCACTTGAACCACTAAAATCTGAACCAAGCCCTGGACTTAAATCCATTAAAGGTTTTTCTAATTCACCATCTCTAATAACAACTTCACCAGTGTCTGAAGAATACTCTGCATCAAGTCCTAAGTTTACAGCTTTCAAACCATTATCTAATGTTGCAGATTGTCTTTCTAACTTAGCCATTTGGTCTTGTTCTTCACTTGGATTTAATGTTAAGGACCAACCTTTAACACCCATAAATTCAATTACTTTATTGTAGAAACTTCTGTTGTAAATACTTTGTCCATATTCAACAGCTCGATTAGTAACAGTAACTTGTAAACCTTCGTTGTTCAAGCCACCACTTGTAGAAATATCATTTTGAAATAAAGGTTCAACACCATACACTGCACCAATTTGTCTTCTATATTCGTTACGCATATCAACATGTTGTAATTCATCCAATGGTTTCATAAAGTCAATAAATTCAACAAAACCTTGTCCACTGCTTGAATCTGGAATTCCCATTACAACTGGTAAATGTGGATTTTCTTGCGCACGTTGTTGTGCAGTTTCCCATGATTTGTTTAAGCTTGCCATATTACTAGTTTTGAAAAACAAACCAGCTTTAGGGGGTCTTTGTCCAGTGTACAAATCCATTACATAAGTATCCATATAAACTAGTGTACGAGCCTTCTGCCAAACACTTAGCACTGGACTAAATCCACGTCTTTTACTAGGACGATATTTACTTTTATGAACAACTTCGTTCTTGAAATAATAAACTTTAGATGCATCAATTTCTGCAAAGAATATTGCACGGTAAGCTTGTTTACCACACTTAGGACAAATTTTATGATCTGTTAATAATGTACTTCTATGTTCTGGACACACAGTTAATTCTCTGTCATTATCATCGTAACCAGGTCTATCACGGCAGTTTAAAACTAAGCCCATTACGTTTGGGTCTGCTCGCATAACTTGATCTAAGTCACGTGTAATTATATCACCTTTAGCATCAAAGCCGTATGTGAATAAGAATAACATAAATGCATCATCCCATATAGAAAAGTCATCTTCGAGTTCTTGTGAAACTTCAATTAATGATTGATTGTTTTCGTTACAACATTCAATGAATTTAAGCATTGCATATCTAGTCCAGTCTTTAGTTGCCATTAATTCTTCTTGAGAACTTGTTTCTTCTTCATCAGTTTTTTCTGCTTCTTCTAAATTGTAACCGTTACGAAATATTTCTTTTCGAAGCGAACCATGAATTGTAGTAAGTGTATCTGATTCATATGCTAAAGATTGTATTGTGTGAATTGGGTAAGGATAAACTGGTAATAATAAACTATTTCTTTCGAACAAACCAATTCTGCTTCCAGGACGAAGTAAACCATCCATTGCAATACTTAGTTGGTTTTTAACATCGTTGAATTTAGATTTAGACACGACACCCATTTTTTTAATGCTAGAAAGTACGTTCATAGTTTTTATCATTTTATCTTATTTATAACAGTTTCTTAAAAAAAGGCACTTTTGCTTCTCATTTGCATAATATCTAAATAATCTGGTGAATGACCTAAATTTTCTTTTATAATTTCTTTTTTTATGATTCTTTTTTTGGATTCATCGTTGTCCATATCTACTTCTTTAACTTGTTCTAATTCTTCCATAATTATAGGTTTTTGATCTTCAGTACA
>JAFCCX010000019.1 GCA_017609995.1 Candidatus Pacearchaeota archaeon
TCTGGATGTCAAAAGAAAAACTAAAGAAAGGTGATCAGATAACAATTAAACTTGCAACTCAAGAGCTTGATTGCGAAATTTGTAAGATTGAAAATAGGTTTGATTCATCTACTTTAGAAATTATTGATGAAAATGCAGAAGAATTATGTGAAACAGAGGTTGCTGAAATTACAATTAAAACAGAATCTCCCTTAATTTATGAAAGCTTCTATGCTCTTCCTGAATTAGGTCGTTTTGTTTTAGTAAAAAATGAAGATGTTAGTGCTGGAGGTATAATTATATGAAGACAGTAGTGTTTGGAATTGATGCGCTTGAATATGATAAGGTATTGGAGTTCCAGTGTGCGAATTTAAAGCAGAAGTTTTTTGGTAAAACAGACATCACTGATTTCTCGCAGCCACGCACAATGGTTTTGTGGAGCTCATTTATGACTGGAATGAATAAAGAAAACGAGATACTGGAACGTGGCGATAAAGAAATGTGGAATACGAGAATCAAGTTTGAAGACACCTTTTTCTCTATGTTTAAAGACCCGGTTATAATCGACTTGCCTGGCTACAACTATGATTTAGCAGTTCATGAAAAGTCTAGAAAACTTCTAAAAACATTTTTTGAAACAAAAAGTGAAAGTCGAAAGAAAATTTTAGAAGAATATAACAAAGATGCGTTTGAACATCATAAAAAAGTAAAAGAACAGTTTCTAAAAACGCTAGAAGAAGACCATGATTTTGTTTTAGGTTATTTTAGTGTCATTGATGTTATTGGACATCTTAATTTCGGAAATACTGCAATTATGAAAATGCTTTACAAAGAAATGGATGAGATTGCATCGAAAATAGATGCAGATACACTCCTTATTTTATCTGATCATGGAATGAAAGCTATTGGAGATTTTGGGGATCATAGTGAATATGGCTTCTGGTCAACTAATTTTTCTGATTTAAAAAATCCTAAAATAACTGAGTTTGCAAGTATACTAAAGGACATAGAAAATTAAACAATGTCTTCTTCAGAGATTATTACAAAATCACCCATAGACATTACTGAACTAAAAGGCACTAATAAATCTCCGGTTTTATTTTTTTCTAAATCCATTGTCTCAGCGTGCGGTGTTTGTTGTGATAGAATTAAATAGATTAATTCTCCAGTTCTTGTTTCAAAAACTAGGTCATTAACTATTCCAAATTTCTTTCCAGACTTACTTACAATGGTTTTACCAACAAGATCTTTTGATAATCGTTTATCTTCAGGCATTTTTTTACCTCATAAAATATATAGTAGAGGCGTATTATATGATAATAAGCTTTTCTATTCTCTACTATGTTATTTTTTTATAAATTTGGGCCGCCTGATGCCGAACTGAATCCACTGTTTTGTTGCCATCAATAACGTAGTCGGCGCGGTCTATTAATTTTCCAACACCTAATTGTAATTCTTCTTGGTCCCTTAATTCAAATGCCCGCTCTAATACAGTACCAAAACGTTTCCTTGCTTTTGCACGTTTATATCGAACATCATGGTCTGCAACAATAGCAACTAAATGTACTTGCTTAAACCGTTTTTTAAGGTAAGAATATTCATCAACACTGCGTAGGGAGTCAAGTACATAAACCCGTGCACTGGTTTTTTTTATACGTTCTAACAGCCAACTAAGAATTGGGAGGTCATGATACAGCTTATGAAAATAGATGCCCGCTCTCATGCTTGTCTTCGAAGTTAGTTTTATTTTTTTTCGTCTAAGCCAATTCCAGATGAAGGAGCCAATATGAATATGTTTTCCACCTAATTCTTTCATTTGTTTTGAAACAGTTGACTTTCCACTTGCAGGCATTCCAGTGAGTGCAATGATTATTCGATCCATACATTTTCTTAGCTTATGAAATATATAAATATATTTAAAACAAAACAAAGAAAACTAAGTAAGATGTTTATAGTTTTTGAAGGTATTGATGGGTCTGGTAAGTCGACGCAAGTTGAAAATTTAGTTAATTGGCTAAAAGAAAAAGGGAAAGATGTATATTTAACTCGTCAACCCACACGTGGAAAGATTGGGATGCTCTTAAAGGAGGAGTATATTAAACACGGTGTTGAGTTTCCTATTATTGATACTTTGCTTTTTGCAGCAGACAAAAATGAGCATATGGAGTTAGAAGTTAAACCAGCTCTATCTGAAAATAAAATTGTTGTATGTGATAGATATGTTTATTCTACTGTTGCATATCAAGAACTTGATATGGATTGGATAATAAACATCAATAAAGATCTTCTTAAACCAGATCTTGTTTTATTTATTGATTTAGATCCAGAAGTAAGTATAACAAGAACATTTGATCAAAAGACAATTAAATTTGAAAATTTAGGTGTCTTAAAAAAGGTCAGGGAACGATATTTGGAAGCGTTTGAAAAGTATCCGGATCATAATATAAAAATCATTGACGGGTCTGGAACAAAAGAAGAAGTTTTTGAATTAATTAAAAAAGAAGTTGAAGCTCAGTTAGAATAATCTTCCACTTCATCACTCATATGAATTAACTCAACATCTGCTTGTTTAAACATATCAG
This sequence comes from Candidatus Pacearchaeota archaeon, assembly GCA_017609995.1. Taxonomy (GTDB): domain Archaea; phylum Nanobdellota; class Nanobdellia; order UBA10117; family JABICX01; genus JAFCCX01. Next base: position 2,562 of record JAFCCX010000019.1, read on the forward strand.
CCGCGTCTTTTGCTTTTTGATAATGTTTTTCACAAACAACACGTTTAATTCCTGCGTTGATTATTAGCATTGTACAAACTCTACACGGAGTCATTCTACAATAAAGTGTTGCACCATTTGTTGAAACACCATACTTTGCTGCATGTACAATTGCATTTTGTTCTGCATGAACTGTTCTAACACAGTGTTTTGATTGTTTACCATCTTCATCAATTACATCCCGCATTAAATGTCCCGCTGTATCACAGTGAGGTAAACCAACAGGTGCACCAACATAACCTGCAGAAATAATTCGTTTATCTTTTACAATAACACAACCACTTCGTCCTCTATCGCATGTTGCTCTTTTTGAAATTGCATCCATTACTTCAATAAAATATTCATCCCAAGTAGGTCTTTTGTATGTCATTTAATAATCCTCCAAGTTCTTCAATTGTTCCCATATTTTCAATTGAAATATCAGCTAATGTAATTGCTTCTGCAATCCCAATTGCATTGTCTTTTTTAGACACTTCAGCAAAGTTAGTTATAACTGTTTTGTCTTGTTCCATAGCTCTTGCTTTTGTTCGTTCATACCTTATTTCCGGTGTTGCTTCTATTGCAATAATAATAACTTTATCATCTAGTTTTCTTAGTTCTTTGATTTCAGCTGGACTTCGAATACTATCCACAACATAATTTCCTGGCTTCTCTTTTATTATTTGAACTGCTCTTTCTGCTAAAAACCCTGCACCGAGTTTTGGTCTTAGTTCTGAACCAAGAACAAGTAAATCTTCTCTTGTTAATCCCCGATCCATTTCTCGCGCATAATTTCTTAAAATATCTGATAATAAGATGTAATTGAATCCCTGTTCTTCCATTAGTCTAGATGCTGTTGTTTTTCCAGATGCTAAATATCCAACAAAACCATAAACTGTCATGTTATTCGAGAATATAATATATTATTAATAAAGATTTAGTTAGTTGAGCATGAAAAAGTTACTTAGTATTGCATTAATTTGGGTGTTAGTTGGCTTAATCATCCTTATCTATCTTAGTCAATCTTATGTTCCTCCACATACAAAAATAATTTTATTACAAGATAAATTAGGCAAAACAGTTGAAGTAACTGGGGAGCTAACACGGGTCTCACCTACTGAAAAAGCAACATTTCTTACATTAAAAGATAGCACAGCATCAATTACTGTTGTTGCTTTTGAAGAAGTAACTGGACTTGAGAAAGGTGATTTACTTAGAGTAATTGGTACTGTTGAAATTTATAAAAATAAACTAGAAATAATTGCTAAAGAAATTAAACGCCTGTAGAGCCAAAACCACCTTCACCGCGTGTTGTTTCTGAAAGTTCATCAACTTCATTCCATTCTGCTTGTTCAAATTTATTGAAAATCATTTGAGCAATTCTGTCTCCTTTCTTTACTTCAAATGGCTCTGTTGAATGATTAATTAAAATAACTCCAACTTCTCCACGATAATCTGCATCAATTGTTCCCGGAGTATTAAGCAAAGTTATTCCTTTTTTAATTGCTAAACCAGAACGTGGTCTTAACTGTAATTCATATCCTTTCGGAATTGCGATTTTAATTCCAGTGGGGATTATCTTTCTTTCTCCTGGTTGAATTACATCATCAACACTAGATGTAATATCCATACCTGCACTGTACGTGTGTTCGTATTTTGGTAAAGGAACATTCTTATCTAATCGCAGAACTTGAACTTTCATGTTCGGTCTGGTAGATATAATTTTATAAGTATTTGTATTTTTAATACGCTATGACCTTTGTTTACTTAAAAGTAGATGGTGATCGCTATTACTTAGATAAAAAACCGGAAAAGGGAGTTAATATTCTTAGCACGACTACGGATTTTGATGGTGATCAAAAAGAGCTTACTTGGAGAGATGCTTATGATATGTTAGTACGTGCAGAAAATAATGGTTTTATATCTGGTGGCGATAAACTTATAGCAAACAGAGAAAGATTAGAGGAATTACTTGGACTTCCTAAACGTAAAATAGTTACTGAAGATGATTATTGAAATAATTATCGCATTAGTTCTTGGATGTTTTGTTGGTTCTATAACTGGGTTAATTCCTGGGTTGCATACAAATACAATTGCAATTATTGTTTTAGGTTCTGCTAGTCTTCTTGGTGGTTTCTTTTCACCGTTTGCACTTGCTGTATTTTTAATTTCAATGGTTATTGTTCATAGCTTTGTTGATTTTATTCCTTCAATTTTCTTTGGAGCACCAGAAGCAGAAACAGTGCTTGGTGTTTTACCTGGACATAAGATGTTACTTTCTGGAAGAGGACTTGATGCAATTAAACTTACAGTTGTTGGTGGAATTGGAACTTTTGTTGTTGGAATAATAAGTATGCCTTTTGTTTTTTTGTTTCTGAAATATGGTTATAGTTACATTGAAAAAATAATTGCGCCGCTTTTGTTAATCTTTTCAATTTTATTTATACTTAGAGAAAGAAAAGCTAGAAAGATTTTCTGGAGTATCATTATATTTATTTTAGCCGGAGCATTGGGTTATGTAACATTAAATCAAATTGATATTAATCAACCTTTGTTTCCATTACTAACTGGAGCGTTTGGTATTAGTACATTATTGATTAGTATGAGTACAAACATACGTGTTTGTAAACAACTCCCTGCGAAAAAAATCAATTTACTTGCAAAGACAAATATAATTAGTTATTTTAAAGCTGCTGTTTCAAGTTTAATAACTTCAATACTTCCTGCAATTGGTGCAGCACAAGCAGCAATAATTGCGCAAGGTTTTACAAAGTTCAAAAACGAAGAAGATTTTCTTGTTGTACTTGGTGGAATAAATACGATTGCTGCAATCTTTACATTAACTGCTTTATTTGTTTTGAACAAAGCAAGAACTGGTGTAATGGCGACAGTTAAAGAAATTATTCACTTAAGTTTTACAGAGTATCTGTTAGTTTTAGCTGTTTCTGGTTTTGCAGTTTTATTTGCAGTAATTATTACACTAAAACTTTCAGAAGTTTTTGCAACAAAACTTGTAACATTTAATTACAAACTATTATCTTTAGGAATTATCTTATTTATTTTAGCAATGGTTTTTATGTTCTCTGGATTTATTGGTTTGTTTGTTGCATCTATTGCAACATCAATTGGAATACTTGCGCCAATTGTTGGTGTTAGAAGAATACATGCAATGGGTATACTTGTGATTCCAGTTGTTATGTATTTTATATAGTTGTAACGAGATAAGTTTTTATAACGTAAGATATTTGTTATTTCATGGTTCATACAATCCTTTTTGATATTGGTGGAACATTGATTACCTCAGGAAATCTTTTTTTAATTATAGCAAGGGAGTTAGATGAGAATAACAAAGGCCTCTCAAACATCCTTAGAACAGAGTTTAATAAATTGTATGCAGATAAAAACCCTGATAACTTTCTAACACTCTCTGAAATACTTTCTATTGTTCTGGTAAGTGTATCTAAGAACTATAATCTCAAAGACCTAAGTGATAAAGCTAAGGACTTCTATCGTGAAGCATTTATTAATGCTGGAATAATCTTTCCAGAAACCATCGAAGTATTAACTTTACTTAAAGATAGAAATATTCAAATCATCGCAGTTACAGATGCAGATGAAGAAGTAATGTATGATGAACTAAAACACTTCAAAATCTTATCTTACTTTAATGAGCTTATTATTTCAAGTAGGGTCGGTGCATATAAACCAGCAGATAAATTTATTAATAAAATTCTTGAACTTTGTAAAAAACCATATTCAGATGTTTTGTTTGTGGGTGATTCTGAAGTGGATGTTCTCACAGCAAAAAAAATTGGTGTCAAGTCTGTATTGATTGATAGGCATAATACACAGGTATCTTCTCCAGATTACAGAATTTCTAATTTGAAAGAGTTAGCTAAATTGTTATAATTCCTCTCTTATATAACATATTTATTAGTTTGCGTGTATCTCTTTCAAGTTTCTCTTTTTTGATAGCATATTGTTTATTTAAACTCGTTACAATAACAGAAATGGTGTTTATACCATCACACAATTGAATTATGTTCGTCGCAGTTTTGTTTAGATTAAAGAAATCTCCGCTTTTAGTTTCATATATGAAACCATCATTTCTAACTTCATAATTTTTAGATAGTTTTGGTTTACTATCTACTGCGATGTTTGTTTCTTCAAGTAAGATATTTTTAATACCAATTGTTGCTGGATAAGCATATCCTGTTGAATCTTCATCTAAATAATTTGGCGGATTATGTGGGCAAGTAATATCCATATACGGACAACCACCAAAACAATATTTTTCGTACCTGCATTTCTTACATTTCTTATACTTCCGTTTGTGTGGTGTTGGAACTTTTGCATTAGCATATATCTTTGAAATATTTTTATCATTTGTATTTCCAATGTTTAACGCAGGGATATGTCGATTAA
>JAFCCX010000020.1 GCA_017609995.1 Candidatus Pacearchaeota archaeon
TCATATGAGTTGTATCTTTGATATCAGAGCTAACTCTGCTATTGAAAACAGCCCGGTTAATTACTTTCCTTTCCCGAGCTTCATAAAGATCCTTAAGAGAGCGTATGGCATTGTCTATTTCTAATCTGATTTTTGCCCGTTTTTGTGTGCTCATAATTGTCATATCTTCTTCTTGCTTTTTCAGCAAATCGAATTTGATTCGGAGATACTCTTGGATTCTTTCTAAATCTTCAAGTTTTAGTGACTGTAAATCTGTTGAGAATTTTTCAGCTCGCAATAATTCATAAATATCTTCGTACGCAAATGCCTCTACCATTTTCTTCTTCTAAAATAGCCGAGCGGATTTTTAAGTTTTTGTTCTGTAGAGTCGGGAGTATAGAATCCAGTATCTTTCCAATATAGCTCATTTGAGTAATTTGGTGGTGGGACTTTCTTTGGATTTCGTCTGTGCCAGTTTAATTGACTTTGAACATACCCCATTTTCAGAGGTGGTGCATTTCTATTATTCCAGTCAAGAATCTCATCTTCAATTGAACGCCAGTCCCAATTCACACATTTCAAGAAATTCATTAAGATGAACAAGCCTCGTTTTCTTCCATCTGCAACTCCGGCTAATATCTTTTTGATACTAGGTGGAAAATTCTCTTTTGGAATCTTTCCTTCAATTTGAATAATTTCTCTTTTGATTTCTGGCTCTTTTTGGATTTCCTGCCAATCAAGAGCTTGGACTAAAAGCTGGGTTGCGGAACCTGCTGTTGTATAACGCCCATTAAAAAAAGCGTCATTTATTTCTTTGACATTCTCTGGTTTTGCCCAGTCCTTGTCAAACTTTTCTAAATCCTCAATTCGAATTGTGATGGAAACTAAACCAGCGGTTTCATGTAGTGAGTAAGGTGCTCGAATTAGATGTCTACTTGCACCGAGAGCTAAATCTAAATCAATAAGTTTAATCACATCTAATTTTCCTTCCTTTAGAACATCTGCTTTCTTTTTCCCTGTTTTCTCAAGAATTACTTTCATATCTTTTTCTTTTTCAATTATTTTTTCTCTTAAACGTTCTTCAATAAAATCTCGAAGATATGAAATCATTGCAGTTGAAGCTTCTGGAAAAAGTTTTGCAACATCTCTTTTTCCGAGTTTCTTTGGAAATGCTTCAAAAGGAACTGCAATATGCCATCCTCTGTTTCCTGAGAACTTAATTGCAGGGATTACTCCATGAAATTTTAGAGCTTCTATAACAACTTCTGCAGCCATAGTTGAATAATCAAACCAAGGACAATCAATATCAATAACAAAATCCCAACCAGTTCGAAGTTTGTCTAACTGCGGTTTAGACATATCTGAACTTAATTTCAAAGGATCATGCCATCTTTCTTGAGAAATATGAAAACTAGTTGCACCTTGCCGAGAAAAACTTTCAACTTCTTTTGGAAAGGAAATCATCTCTGGCCGCTTTCCAAAAATACCACCCTGCAGTCTTACAGCAACCTCTCTTCCTTCGCAAGCTCTAGTTATCTCTGCTCTAATATCATCTCTACTGTAAAACTCAATTGCTATTGACTGTCGCATAAAACAAAGTCAAAAACTAAGAATATAAAATTTTGTTTAGTCTTTTAGTATATTCACAATACCGTCTTCCAAATCCTTTTTTTCTTCCCATTTTAATGCATTTTGATAAATAGAACAAGTTACATCAGCACAATCTTCGCAAAGGGGTAAGTTTTGAAGATAAGGATTATCTTTTCGCATTGAAGTCTTATCTAAAGAAATGCTTATAAGTTTTCACTATTACTTAGATTCAAGATGGTATATGTATTTGATGATGTAACAGCAACAATTAGTCAAGAAGCATTTAGAATTAATTTTAGAGAACCAATAGATGATATTTCTAGAAAAGAAGCTGTTCATGTAGCTGATGAGGAATTTTTAGAATGCGTAGCAACTGAGATTCAACAAACAGCAAGATACCCACCAGAAACAGGAGATCACAGAATTTTTATTGCAACACAAGAATCACGAATTAGAGGTTATCAAGGTGGTTTGATGCCTTTACAGAATGGTGCTTTATTCCTTGTAAGAAAATCACTTGATGCTCCGCGTTCACCAGGAATGCTTGACATAAGTGCAGGTGTTGTTGGACACCCAGTTCAAGAAAAGTATTGTAATGATTTCATTATAAAAAGTGGAGTTAGAGAGATAATTACTTTTGATGAAGGAGTTGTAGCAGTTCCAGAGTTGGGCGAAGGATACGATTTAATTAATGGAATGATCGAGGCAACTGTTAGAGAATCAGCAGAAAGAGTATCTGGAACAGGTTCTTTTGAGTTTTGGAGTGCTACACGTATGCCTTCAGTAGAGATACTTAAACCAAAAATTTATGCAAATGTTACTTTAGCAAACGGAGAAAACTTCCAAGCAGGTGTTGCATTCTTACCATATATATCTAGTATTGAATTCTTGAATTATCTACATCTTCCACCAATTCCAAAAACATTCTCTCGAATAGATTCAGAAGTTCATAATGGAAAACCGTTAGATAGAGAAATTTGGGAAATTAGTTATGAGACAGGTAATGTTTTTGTTCATCAATCTGGACAAGTTATTCGAGAAGGTGATTTGAGTGATTTATTAGTCCAAGCTAATAATGAAGTATCCGCGGCTGGAGGAAACTTTGAAGTTAGCAGAAAAGTAAAAGCATTAACACATCCGAGCATGTTCCCATTCCGTCACAGTCCAGAAGCACTTAATGACTTACAGGTTTATTAGAACTTTTTATATTTCAGACCCAATTTATGGTAAATTCCTTTTTCATTTCTTCCAGCAAGTTTCTTTCCAGTTTCTCTATCATACAGTCCATACTCATTTAGTTTCATTCCTTTCATCTTTGCAAGGCTTCTTATTTTAATGTTAAACTCTTTAGGTCCTGTGAAATATTGTAAAGCTGCGCCATAAGAATCATCTTTTACAACTCTAAGATCTAATTGTATATTTGGTGTGTTAAGTATAACAGAAACTTTTGTGTCTCCACTTGCAAGAACTTCTTTGATTTCTTTGAACTTGAGAAACTTATCAATTACAACACGAGGATTGTTTGAGCTAGCTACTATATCAATATCTTTAACAGTTTCTTCCCCTCTCCGAATTGAACCAGCAACAGCAACTCTGATTGTTTCTTTCATTCGATTCAACCGACCTGCATACTTCTTTGCTGCAGGAAGAATCTTTTCTAATTTTTGTCTGATCATATACTAAACTAAACAAAAGAAGTTTAATTATTTTACTATTACTTCGATACCATCAATAGTAGTAAAATGTTTTACTAGTTTGTTATGCGCTTTTTCTATTTTCGAGTCACCAAAAGCTACCTCACCACATTCCCATCCACTTTCAAGGCTTCTTGAACCACTACCAATTTGATTGCCTTTAGAATCATAAGCGACATATCTAACAATGTGGTTATTCATTCTAAAATCACTACCTTGTCCTTGTCGTCTATAAAGTTCTAGCTTAGCTACTCCTTCGATTTCTTCAATTTCATTTCGTAGGCTTTTGAATATATTCATAATTACTTATGTAAGATAAATCTTAAAAAGGATTTGTATGCTCCGCAACCTTTAAAAAGCCAAAAATAGACTCAAAATTATGGCAAAGGGTGATTACCCCCACATTTAGAGAAGAAGTCCTTAGCCAGAAAACTTTTGAACAATTTTTAGGTGATTTTCCCCATAGCGGGAAGTAAAATATGGCGGATTTGGGGTAGCTTGGTTATCCTTACTGGTTGTGGTCCGGTAGACCCTGGTTCAAATCCGGGATTCCGCCCTACAGGTTTTTTCTTTCTTAAAATAAAGAAAAAAACTGGTAAAAAAGAAAGAAATTATAAGGAGACAATGTGAAATGATAGATATGAGTACGCCGAAAGGTATGAAAGATTATCTGCCTGAAGAGCAGATTTTGAGGGAGAAAGTCCTAGCTGTGCTAAGTTCAATTTTCGAGAAATATGGCTTCTCACCTTTAGACACACCAACAGTTGAGAAACTTGAGGTTCTAACTGTTAAAGGTGGTGGAGGTTCAGAAGTAGGCAAGGAAATCTTCACTTTGAAAGATAGAAAAGGAAGAAAACTAGGACTTAGATTTGATCTAACTGTTCCGCTAGCTAGAGTTGTTGCTTCAACTCCAACTATCCAACTTCCATTTAAGAGATATCAAATTGGAAAAGTCTTTAGGCAAGAGTTTGGAACTAGAACTAGAGAGTTCTACCAATGTGATGTTGATACAGTTGGAACATCAGACCCAATGTCAGATGCAGAAATGCTAGCAATTTCACAAGATGTTTTCAAAGCTCTTGGACTAAAAGTTACAATCAAGTATTCTAGCAGAACTTTGCTAAAGAAAATCTTGACAGATGCAGGAGTTCCAGAAAGCAAACAAGTTCCATTAATCATGGAAATTGACAAACTGGAAAAAGGAACTGGAAAAGTTCCTCCAAAAATCTTGCGAGCAGTTAAGTCAGCAAAAGTTACAGATGATTCTTATTTAGATCAAATGTCAAAAATACTTAAGAAACTTGGAGTCAAAGCTGTTTTTGATCCAACACTAGCAAGAGGACTTGAATATTACACTGGACCTGTTTTTGAAGTTAGTTCAACAGAATACAAATCTTCAATTGCAGCTGGTGGAAGATATGACAAGTTACTAAAACAACTTGGTGGACGAGACTTACCTGCAACAGGAATTTCATTTGGTTTAACAAGAATTTGTGAAATACTTTCAAAGAAAATGCAGAAACAAAAATCTGTTGCACAAGTTCTTTTAATTCCAATTGGAACACAAATTGAATCTGCAAAAGTTGCTCAGCAACTTAGAGATGCTGGAGTTAAAGTAGACTTTTCACTTAAAGCACCAAGTCGAGCTTTGACATATGCAAGTAAGTTAGGAATTCCTTATGCGGTCTTTGTCGGCGAGAAAGAACTGAAACAAGGAAAACTAAAACTAAAAGATATGAAAACAGGAAAAGAAAATTTAGTTACAATTTCTCAACTAGTCAAGAATATTTAATTTCTCATGTGTTGCTAATAAGAGTAAGAGACCGATAGTTATTGCACTTACATAACGTAATGTAGCATTACTTGGGAAAAGATATAGATCAACTAATCCCCAGGTTCCTTTCCAGAAAAGAATAACAGCTACAGCAATTGCTAAAAGTCTAATAAATTTAAATTTCTTTTTCCTTCTCATTTCACAACCATTTGTTTTTCTTGAAATATATCCAAAGTGCTATAATAGATACAACCATCAATGTTAATGCAAAAGGATAACCAAGATACCAGCTAAGTTCTGGCATATTAAATGGTGAAGCGCCAGTAGCAATTGGCTGACCGAAGTTCATACCGTAGATGGACGCAATCATAGTTGGAATTAAAACAAAAGAACCAATTACAGTCATTCTCTTCATAACTCGATTCAATTGATTTGAAATTGTTGCTGAATGAAGTTCCAAAGCACCTGTAAGCATTTCCTTATGAGAATTAACCATAGAAACCATTTGATTAATATCATCAGATAAGTCTATGAATCTTTGCAAATCTCTTTTTGTTAGAGTTAAGATATTATTCTTCTTAATTGAAGAAATAACTTCTCGGTTTCCGAGAAGAGATTGCTCAAAGAAAACCAATCGTTTCTTTAATTTGAAAATGAATTTTGAAGTAGTATGACCTGGATCTTCAAAAACCAGTTCTTCCATTTCTTCAATTTTTTTATCTAAATTAGAAATAGTTGCTAAGTAATTTGAATTAATCCGATCAATAAGTTTGTAAAGTATATCTGCAGCATGCCTGAAGTGAGAATCAGTTGCATTATGAACTTCATTTATCGCAGAAATTAGTTGTTTATGAACAGTTATGACCTTATTACCAAGGATAAATATTCCAAGAGTTGTAACATCTGTGTGCTCATCTCTTGATAAAGGTGTTTTGATAATAACACCAATATAATTTTCGCCAGTCTTTACTCGCGGAACTTCATTTGGGTCAAGAGCATCTTCTAGATCAGAAAGCTCAATTCCTAAGTGTTTATTTAGCTTATCTATATCACTTTGAGAAGGGTTGTTAACATCTGTCCATACAATTCCAGGATGAGACTTCACATTATGTATCTCTAACCGCTTGTGCTTATGCTTATCAATATGAAGATTCTTAATCGGCATAGAAATGTATATACTTTAGTAAATAAAAAGATTACTCTAAATATATCGCTGGCCTTCCTGATTTGGCCTTTCCTGCTTTGTTTTCAGGATCATATCGATTTTTGTCATTTATAGCAAAAACAGCTACTTTTGCAACAAATTCCTTGCTTAAGAAAGATTCAGCGTCCTTGTATCTCTTTAGTTCCGGAGGGATTACATAGATGCAAATCTTCCGAGGTTTCTGCTTTACAATCTCAATAATATGTCGAATGTCATCCATTGCTTTTTGAATTGCTTCCTCAGCATTG
>JAFCCX010000021.1 GCA_017609995.1 Candidatus Pacearchaeota archaeon
ACTTAAGAAAGACGTTTCTAAAGCAGAGAAGAAAGTAGAAGACAAGCCTACGATTAAGAAAACTAAGACTAAAATCTTAGAAAAAAGCAAGACTTCAAAACCAACAGAAGAAAAGAGAAGTGAAAAGAAAGAAGGATTCTTCAAGAAACTATTCAAAAAGAAAGATAAAAAAGAAGCTGCACCAAAGAAAGGTTTCTTTGCTAAATTAGCTGAAGCAAAAGTTGATAAAATTCTTGATGAACTTGAAACAGGGCTTTTGCAAAACAATGTTGCTTATGCTGTTGTTGAAAAAATTAAATCTGATTTAAAGAAAGCTATGGAAGAAAAGAAAGGTAAAGATGTTAAAAAAGAACTTGAAAGAATCTTAACTGAACTTTTATCACAAGAACAACCAGACTTAATCAAACTAACTAAAGATCACAAACCACTTGTAATTATGTTTGTTGGTGTAAATGGAGTTGGTAAAACAACTACAATTGCAAAACTTACAAAGTGGTTCCAAAACAAAAAGAAAGATGTTGTTCTAGCCGCAGCAGATACTTTCAGAGCAGCTGCAATTGAACAATTAGAAGTTCATGCTAATAAATTAAAAGTTAAAATGATTAAACATAAGTATGGTGCAGACCCAGCTGCAGTTGCATTTGATGCACGGAAACATGCAGAAGCAAAGAAAATAGATGTTGTAATAATTGACACAGCTGGAAGACAACATGCATCTGAAGATTTAATGGCTGAACTTCAAAAAATTAAAAGAGTTGTTAAACCAGATTTCACAATCTTATCTGTTGATTCTCTAACTGGAAATGATGCAGCTGAACAAGCAAAGTATTTCTCAGAGAAAATTGGAATCGATGGTATAATCATTAGCAAGGTTGATGCAGATGAAAGAGGTGGAGCAGTTATCTCAGCTAGCTGGGTTGCAAAGAAACCAATCATTTTCATCGGAACTGGACAAAGATACCAAGACCTAGAACAATTTGATTACAAGCAGATTATTAAGAAAATTATCTAAATAATAGTCATAACAAAAGATTTATACGGTTTTGTTGAGACTACAATTCATGGCTATTTCAGCTGAATCCTTAGAAAGCAATGTTATTCCTACTTTTCAAGAAAAGAAAGAATTTTACAATAGTACTCCTGAACATAGAACACATGTAGAGCGAACTCTTACACTTATGGCTGCGTGTGAGAGACTTGGTGTTCCCTATCAAATTGTTAAAGGTTTTCCTCTTCAAATTAACGTATTACCTGAATGGTCAGAAGATTTGCTCTTCTTAGAAGAAGCTATTGGTGACTGGAGTCCTGAAAACATCGATCATTATGGTGGTTTATCTTTAGGTGAAACCAGAGCAGCTGAATTAAAAGAAGATTTTGGTGTTGAAGCTGGATTTATTGATGATTATAGTAGAGATATTGAGGGTGCAGAGGATGCTGTTTATGAAAGAAGAGTTAAAACTCTATCTCATGAGCAACAAGAACGTGTTCTTTCTGTAATTATGGATAAATCTCTTGAGAATCGAAGATTCAGAAAAACAGATCCTGTTCAAAAATTAATGGTTTACAGTGCGATAGCAAGTGCACTTCGGTTACCAATCAATACTTTGCTTGGAAATGGTGATTCAGAACCTCCGGTTGATGTTGAAAATATTCATTCTTTTGATATGTTTGGTGCTTTTAATAGATATTCTGCTGGTCCTCGAGCCAGAAGATGGGCTAGAAATGTTGGTATTGCAAGCAGCCTTTTTGGGTTATACTTAGCAAGTAATGTCTCTAATTCACAAAACGACTCTTCTCAAGCAGAAACGTTAGGAGATTTAGTTACTCCAACTACTAACGAAACTGTAGAAGATTGGACAGATTACAATCTAAATGTAGGTACTCTTGGTGTAAATAACAGCGGAGTTTGGGAAAATACTAATGCACTTAATGGTATTTTGTTGAAAGATATAAATTTCACAAATACAGAATATGAAACACTTGCTAATTTATTTATAAAAGATGGAAACTTAACAAAAGAATTTTACAAATATTTCTTTGGAAATGGAACATTACATCAGATCAATGATCCATTAGCAGCATTCAGATGGAAAGCAATTAATAATGCATTCAAAGATAATCCTGATCTTATTAATTCAAGTTTTACTTTTAAACTATGGAATTCTTTAGCAGATAAGCAACCTGATTCAGAAAGCCGAGGAACACCTCAAGCATATTTCCTAGAGGGTTTTGAAGAAGGTTTCACAATTTTAAGTAGTGATACTAATATATTTTATAATCCAGATAGATTAGCTCATCCAACAGCATGGGTAAGTGAAATAATAAAGACAAATAAAACAGACAAAGAAAGACAACTTGGTCCTCAATTACAATGGATAACTGCAGAATCTAGAATATCTACAGAACATCTTGATAGAAACTCACCTTATCATTATATTGGCGATACAAGTGTAACTACACAACAAACACCTTATGGTTGGGGTGGTTGTAGAAATAAAACAACAGGTGAACTTTGTCTTCTTCGTTTTGGAGATAATGAACAGAGTGAAGCTGGAAAGAATCCAGATGTTTCTGTAATTAATACTGGTTTGAAATTAAATGAGAATGATTACGCTAGAATGACTTTCCATAGAATTAATGAAAGTTTTGCGTGGTTTACTGCAGGAGATGCTGGCGGAATACTTAATCTAACAACAGGTGAATTTGATTTGTTTTATAATCAAACAGAATTTCCAAAAGCACTTCAAACAAATCCTGGTAAGTTTAATTTAGATAGCGACTTAGTTTATATGCTTGATGGAAGAGATTTAGTTGCACAAAGTATTTTAGGTGGAAAACAAGTCAAGCTTGCTCGACTTCCTGGTCCTGGAAAAATAGAAAATCAACCATATTCTTCACTTGATAAAAGCGGAAAACATATTTCTATTTCAGGTGAAGGTTTTGAATTCTTTGGTGAGGTTAATGAAACAAAACTTGAGGAGCTTGTAGCACCAACTTCTTCTAAGTTTAGAACAACAATGGAAAACTTATATAATGATACAACTGAAGCAGATGTTGTTGATGCTTCAAAAAACAGCAGCTTTGCAAAAGTCAGAATTACAGTTAGTGGAATTGATAATGAATTTTCAAATACTCTTTTAGCAAAGAAATTTTATGCTGTTGTTAACAATAACGGTACACTTGTCAATGTTCTATTGGATTATAATTCTAAAACAGGGGAAGCTGTTTCAGATGTTGTTGAACTAACAAATCCAAATTTTGATCATGATGAAGAATTTGTAGGTAACGAAACAAAAGATGATTCTGTATATACTACTCTTGACACTAAACTTGTTCAACCAGCAACAGTAGATACAGTTGGTCTTCAAAGTAAAACAGGAAGTGTATTTGAGAAATCTGAATCAGTTGATGTTCCTACAATAACCGATAATGGAACCGGTGCAGAGACTCTAAAGAATACTACTGAAATTAAGACAAATTGTCCAGTTGATGCTATTCCCGAAGGTGTTGAATATGTTGAAATTACAGATGATTATATTGTAGTTTTATCTAAAAACTTCACTTTCAAAGAAGTTCCAACAAATGAAGCGAGGAACCGTGAGCCTTATGTTGTTGAAATTAGAAGTGTTAATGAGAAGGGTTTAATTGAAGGCAGAAAAGTAAGAGAAACAAAAATATACAAAGGTGAAATTGATGAATTTGATGTTGCTATAGATGGAAAAACAAAAGAGATTATTGGAGAGGTTAGAAGATACAATAACGAAGGCGAGATAGTTGCAGAATCTAATATTACAAGTGAATTGGAAGCTAAATTATTTGAAGGATATCAACCAAATCCAAATGATAATCAACCAGATAATAATGTAATAGATGAAGTAAAAGAAAGTGGTGAGGAATCAATATTCACTTATGATAATGCTGTACTAGCTGGAATGTTAGCTGCAATTAGTGCTGGATTTGTGGTTGGTGTTCCTAAAGCAGTAGCGAGAAAGAAAGGATATGAAGGGCATTATTCATTTTTAGATTCTCTTGGTGATATTAGATTTGGAGCAAGACTTTGGTATTACAACAATATAAAAAGATGAAGTTTTAGTTTTGAATACAGATTCGAAACCTTTATATACTATTATGAATACACATTCATAAGAAGGAGGTAAATTAAAATGCCAAATTTTGATGGAACAGGACCTGATGGAAAAGGAAAACTAACAGGACGAAAACTAGGTAGATGCGAAGGAGCTCTACCAGCTGGTCGAGGACGAGGTCAAGGACGAAGAGGCCGAGGCCTAAGAATGCGACAAGCACAAGACTAAAATAGCAGGAAGTATATTAGTAAATATGCCAAGACCAAGACGCTTTAGAAGAATTACTTTCAGACCAGATGTAACCTACTTCAAGCCGGCAGGAGTTGGTTTACGTGATCTGGAGCATGTTGAATTAGAACTAGATGAAGTAGAGGCAATTAGGTTATTTGATGTTCAAGGCCTAGAACAGAAGAAATGTGCTGAAAAAATGGAAGTTTCTCAGCCAACTTTCTCTCGAATCCTTGATTCAGCTAGAAAGAAGATTTCTGACGCCATAATTGGCGGAAAAGCTATTCGTATAGATAAAAAGGCTTAAAAACCCAATTTTTGACTCTTTTACATGGTACTAGAGAAATTAGGTAGCTCACTCAGGGATGCGCTCCAAAAAATCACAAAAATCGGTCTAGTTGACCGAGATGCAGTAATTTCGCTATCTGGCGACATTAAGAAAGCTCTGATAGCTGGTGACGTAAATGTCAAGCTAGCTAAAGACATTTCTCAAAAAATACGTGACAGAGCCCTTAATGAGAAACCTGCCGCAGGATTAACAGCTAGAGAGCACACTGTAAATATTGTTTTCGAAGAGCTAACTAACTTCCTAGGTAAGGAAAAAGGGAAAATCAATGTGGAGAAAAAGCCACTTGTAATGCTTTTAGTAGGTCTTTTTGGTTCAGGTAAGACTACAACTTCAGGTAAATTAGCTAAATATTTCAAAAAACAAGGTAAAAAAGTTGCTCTTGTTCAAACAGATACTTGGAGACCTGCAGCTTATGCACAGCTAAAACAGCTAGCTGAAGCTGTAAAAGTTGATTTCTACGGCGATGAAAGCGAGAGAAATCCAGTTAAAATCCTGAAAAATGTTCAAGACAAGTTTGCAAAATATGATATTGTAATTGTCGATTCAGCTGGTCGGGACGCTCTAAATAAAGAGCTTATTGCTGAAATTGTTGGTGTAAACAAGCAACTGAATCCAGATGAAGTATTACTTGTTTTATCAGGAGATATTGGTCAAGCAGCTGAAAATCAGGCACAAGCATTCCATGATTCTTGTGGAGTTACTGGTGTTATTATAACAAAGTTAGATGGTACTGCAAAGGGTGGAGGTGCACTTTCAGCTTGCGCAGTTACAGATTCTAAAGTAAAATTCATGGGTGTTGGTGAAAAACTTGATGCTTTTGAAGAGTTCAAACCAAAGAATTTCGTTTCACAATTACTTGGAATGGGCGACTTAGAAACTTTACTGAAGAAAGCAGAAGGCGCAATGGATAAAGAATCTGCTGAAAAGGTTGCTAAAAAAGTAATGGGTGGAAAGAGCATGTCTCTAACAGACCTTTACAGTCAAATGGAAGCTCTAAACAAAATGGGTCCATTAAGCCAAGTTATGAATATGATTCCATGAATGGCTAATATGAACCTCCCACAAGATGCACTAAAAGGGCAAGAGAAGAACATGAAAGTCTGGAAATTCGCAATGGATTCAATGACTCCATATGAGCGAGATAATCCAGAAGTAATTAATGCTAACAGAGTTAAGAGAATCGCTGCAGGAAGCGGCAGATCTGAAAGAGAAGTTCGGGATCTGTTAAAGCAGTGGAAAATGATGGGCAAAATGACTAAGAAACTTGGTGGCGGACGTAAAATGAAACAATTAGAAAAAATGATGAAGTCAGGCAAGTTCAAGGGCATGATGCCAGGTATGTAATTAAAATGGTAAGTAAAAAAACTAAAAAACAAATGCGAGAAAACATTCAGCAATACACAGAGAAATGTTCAAACGAGCAACTAGTAAGAGATTATAAAATATACAAATACGCACCTTGGATATTGGTAGGTGTGCTTGTTATTGTAAACTATATTGCATTTACTTACAGAATAAGAGGTATATCTCTCGCAGCTCTCTTTGGTGCTGGTATAGGAATATATGTTAGCTACCTAGCAAAGAGTTCAATAAAAGCTGAAATGGAAAAGAGAAACTTAAAATCTTTCTAAGGGCTTGATTCCGGGTCTTTAATTTCATTGTATAATTTTAAACCCTTTTTAGTTGGAGAGTATTTACCATCAGGTGTTACTAGTAGGTATCTTCCTTCACTCTTATCAAATGCTCCAAAATCTCTGCCTGTAGCTTAGCATAACGGCCCTTATTTCCTGCCATGCTAATGTATGTTAGAAAAGCTTTAAAAAGCCTTTTTTCTAAGCATATTCATGACAACAAGACAAGGACGATTCAGAAAAAATACACGGCATAAGCTCCAAAAACGAGCTCGTGACAGAGGCAAGGTTAGTATAACTAAGCAACTTCAGGAGTTCAAAATCGGAGATAAAGTTCGTGTTATGCATGAACCTGCAGTTCACAAAGGCATGCCACATCCACATTTCAAAAACTCTGTTGGTAGTGTTGTGAGAAAGCAAGGTGATTGTTATGTCGTTTCCTTGAAAGACAAAAATATGAAAAAGGAAGTAATTTCCGCACCAGTTCATTTGGTGTTAATGGGTGAATAAAGATGGGTGAACTTGAAATCAAAAAGAAAGATTCAATAACAACTGCGATGCTAGCAGACATGCTCAAAGGCTTAGAAAAGAAACAGAAAGAGCTTAGTCCGATTCAGCAAAGGGTAAAGGATCATTCAATCAAGTTTAGCAAACTTAATAAAGCTGAGGAGCTTAAGTTAGCTCAAGACATCGCTGGTCTAGCAATTCCGCGACTGGACGATGAATACATAGCACTTATTGTCAACCTATTACCAAAAAACATCAATGAACTACGGATGATATTCGCAGGTTCAAAGGTCAATTTAGCACCAGAGAACTTTGAGAAGATAATGGATGTGCTGAAAAACTATGCAAAGTAGGATAGCAGGAGAAAAAGAAAATGCAAAGAAGAGTGAAAGAGGAGTGGGCAATCGTATTAGATTTCCTGAAACATGGCTATCCGGAGGATTCTCGGCCGTTCCATCAGAAGGAACCAATTGTACAAGCACTTGGTAAAGATCATTTTGTTCTTTTAGAGCTAGTTCCAAATTCAGATATAGAGATAAAACCAAATGACTTAGTCTATATTGGAGATGGCGAAAGAAAGGAAATTAAATACATCAAAGGTATACTTAATCTTAGTAAGCTAACTCAAACAGCTAAAAATGAGATTCCATACATCATTGAAAAAATGGTTGGTGAAAAAGAAGAACACTTAGTTGAGTTCTTTAATATAGCAGGACCAATCTCACTTAGAGCTCATAGTTTAGAGTTACTTCCAAGTATCGGAAAAAGACACGCAAAAGAACTGTTAGAAGCTAGAACAGAAAGACCTTTTGTAAGTTTTGAAGATATTAAGAAGAGAGTAAGCTCTGTCCCAGATCCAAAGAAACTTGTAATTCAAAGAATTATGGTTGAACTGGATGAAGGAGACAGATACAAGTTATTTGTAAGGGTTTAATATAAACCCAACATCTTCTCCGCATTGCTTTTTTTCAATTATTTCAAAATGTTTTTCTAAAATTGGTTTTATTTTTGATTCAAAAGCTTTGAGAAAAGTACAGATAACAAAACCATCTGATTTTGATACTCTTTTGATTTCTTCTATTGCTCTTTCAAGATTTCTACAATTCATCAGAACTGAAAAAGATAAAACTACATCAAAAATTTCATCTTTGAAAGGCATATCTTCAACATCAGAATGAACTCCTTCTCCTCTAATCTTAAGCATTTCTTGAGAACTGTCAACACCAACCATTTCTTCTCCAAGAAATTCAGAAAGTAGACCTGTTCCGCAACCATGATCGAGAATTTTTCCTTTTAGTTTGATTCCATCAAGCATAATTTTGTATTTTTCAAACTGCGTATCTCGATATCGAGAGTTATAAACTTGCGCAGTTTTGTTATAATCTTCTATTTTACTCATAAAAATATAAAGAAAGAAAGAAATTTAAGCCTTATTTATTGGCTGTAAGATCAAACATTTGTCGATATTCCGGTACTGTATCTCTTTCAAAGGCTTCAACACCACTTACAACTTGTGAATGCGCAGTTAATCCTAACATATCGTCAAGTACATTTGGAGGAACAGTTAGTATTTCAGCTCCTTCAATAGCGCTTTCAACAGCTTCGCGAGCATTTCTTAAACTTGCAGCAAGAGTAAGTGTTTTTGTATTTAGTAGAGCTGCACTAGTTTGTCCAGTAAGATCTACTCCGCTACGAATTCTTACTCCTTCGTCAGGTACATCAATATAAACTACTCGGCCATCTGTTCTCCCCTCTTCTCTCCAACCATCTGCAGGGAACCAAGATGTTTTGTGGTATCTTTTACCAAGTTCAGCATTAGCGGGGTCATTTATTTTTCCCCAACCCATTTGTTCACGAATACGATCATTAACTCTGCCTGAAAAAGTACTAACACAATATGCACCAGCTTTAGCCATAAGCAATGCTTGACCTGGTGAGAAAATAAGTGTAGCATTTACCCTTAATCTGTCAGCTGAAAGCTCACGTGTAGCATATAGCCCTTCTTCTGTTCCTGGAATTTTAATTAGCAAGTTATCAGAATAATCTCTAAATAACTCATCTATTTTTCTACCTTCTGCAATCATGCCATGTCTATCTGTAGAAACTACTTCAACACTAACATCTCCTCCTGGAACAGAATTAAAAATACTCCAAATGTATTTTTCCATTTGCCGTGCATTACTTACTCCAGCAACTTTTTTAATTAAGGACGGATTTGTTGTAACACCATCTATAACACCCATTTTAGAAAATCTTCTGATTTCACTAAGATCTGCTGTATCAAGAAATATATCTACCATTTTAATCAGTAATCAGCTGCTAGGGAAATATTTAAAGATTTGTGGGTTTTAGTAAAACTATGAAAGTGATGCTCGATACTAACTGTTTGGTATATGCAGCTAACAAAAAGATTGACTTAGTCAGCAACATCAAGAAAGAGTATGGGCAATCAACTGAGATTGTTGTTCCTAATTTAGTTATCAAAAAACTAAAAAAACTAAGTGAATCTGCTAAGAAAGGTTCAGATAAGAGGGCTGCAAAACTGGCTTTGCAGATCATCAAGTTCTCAGGCCTTAAGACTATTCGCTTAGAAAAAGGGCACGCGGACACTAAAATA
>JAFCCX010000022.1 GCA_017609995.1 Candidatus Pacearchaeota archaeon
CGTCGCTTCGCTCCGCTTCAAGGGTAGTTCAGTTGTTTATGTATCGAATCTGGTTTGTTTGGGTTGAGTGTATATGTCCACCCTTCGAAAGATTTTTATTACATATAACTTTAAAAATTAAAAATGAAAGCAATCGACCGACAAGAATTCAAGATCCGTTGGGATCAATGGCAATTAGATGTACTTGCTCATGAAGGCAATATCACTTTACGTACTGGCCGACAAGTTGGCAAGTCTGAGGTCGTTAGTAAGAAGGCTGTTGACTTCTCTTTGAAGCATCCGGGCACTACTACTATGATTATCGCAGCTTCCCAGAGACAAAGTTCTCTACTATTCGAGAAAGTGAGAGGTAGATTAGATTTGATGGATAACATCTATGCCGACAAACCTACTCTGACTAAGATTGATTTGACTAATGGTTCTAGAATCTATTCTTTACCTGTTGGCCGTACTGGTCATTTCATCCGTGGCTTCACTATTGATTTATTGATTGCAGATGAAGCTGCTTATATTCCTGAAACAGTCTGGAATGCTATTGTTCCTATGATTGCTGTTAGCAGAAAGGTTAGAGGTATGGGTTACCTTGTCTTGCTGTCCACTCCCTTCGGCAAAGGCGGCTATTTCTATAACTCGTTCACTGATCCTGATTTTAAGAGTTTTCATGTAAGCAGTGAGGACTGTTCTAGGATACCTAAAAAATTTCTCCAGAAAGAGAAACAGAGAAAGACTAAGGCCGCTTATAGGCAAGAGTATCAAGGCGAGTTCACTGATGAATGGAATCAGTTTTTTACTACTGAATTAATTAAGAAATCCATGACATTCATTGAATGGTCTAAAGAAAAAGATTACAATACAGCGGCGAGGTACTATCTCGGCGTTGATATAGCTAGGTATGGAGGAGATGAGAATGCATTCGTTATATGTGAATTATTGGAAACAAAGCTTAAAATTGTTCGCGTTTTTACCACATCAAGAATTTCTACTACTGACACTATCGGTAGAATTTGCGCTATTGACGCACTTTTCAAATTCAGTAAAATATTCATCGACGACGGTGGAGTGGGAGGGTCTGTCACTGACATTTTAATTGAGAAACTTGGACGGAAAGTCATGGGTCTCAATAATGCGAGCAAAAGAATACAAGTTCAGGGCGAAGATAAGAAACGTGGTATCTTTAAAGAGGATTTGTATTCTAATGCTTTAATGTTAATGGAAACTGGCAAATTGGAACTAATTAGCGACCTAGGACTATTAAGGAGCCTTAAAAGCATCACGTTTGAGTATGGAGCTGATAATAGGAACTCTCGAAGCATTAAAATCTTCGGCGACTATTCCCATTTAACAGAGGCTATGGTTAGAGCTTGTTGGTGTTTGAAAGAACGAGGACTAAAACTATACATCTTTTAGTTGCTAAACTACTCATTTAACAACCTTAAGTTCACAACATTTAAATAATATAGTGTTTTTAATAAGAAATATCCCGGAGTTAACTGGAAACAATAAGAGGCGCGCTATTATCTGACTTGTTGAAGGCGATACAAATGTGGGTTCAATCCCCCACTCTGGGTTTATAATCAAACAGGTAAAAACAAAATGGCTGATACTGGAATATTTGCAACAACCGTTGAGGTTCAACGAAAAACTGGCGATGGTGCTAGTGCAACAAGTAACGTTGAAGCATACATTAACGATTTCATGGCTCAAGCAGAATCTACTATAAATTCTATGGTTAGGTACAACTTTTCAGATAATTATGCTGTTTTAAGTGCTGATACTAAACAAATTCTAAAAGAAATTGCATCCAATTTGGCTGCGATCTATGTCATTACTTACGATTTTTCTGGTTATTCTTCCAGAACAGCTGCAGAAGATGTAATAAATGTTTTGCGAGACGCTGCATTAAGAGGCTTAAGTATACTAAGAGACAAAAAAGTACAAGATTTCATAAATAAATCATAATGGCATTTGAACATGATTATAAAAACTATCCGGAACTTACAAATACTCAGTTGGAACAATTACAATTCAGCAGTCCACACAAGCAGATCACAGAAGATTTCACTGCAACCGTCATTAAAGTGCATGATGGCGACACAATCACACTTAGAACAGATTTCCGAGACTTCGATTTCCCTTTAAGATTACTGGACATTGACGCTCCAGAACTTAGTGAAGGAGGAGAAGAAACTCGGAACTGGTTAAAGGCAAGACTTTTAGGAGAAGAAATTCAAGTGATAATAAATCCACAAAACCGGGTTGGGAAGTATGGCAGATTACTTGGCAAGGTTGTAAATCGAGGTATGGACTTAGGCCAAGAAATGCTTAATTTAGGACTTGTTAAAATCTTTGGAACAAAAAAGGAGGGCGAACCTGAACCACTCAGTAAAATTTTCGCATTAAGACAATGGGTGTAAACTTCGGACTTTTCCAACCTACAGGTTTAGAGAATGATACTGGTTTATTGAGAGATCGTTGGGGACAAGATGGAAGCGAACATAAACAATTTTATTATGATGGTGGTGCTGGTTCTAGTACAGTTTACACAGTAACAACTGGCAAAGTTCTTTATATAAATACCATCTTTATTGGCGGTGCTGATGATTCCGGTGCTGGAATAAATTTAAAAGATGGTGGAGCAGGTGGAGACGTAATCATTCAAGCATTTCGACCAAGAATATTAAGCGAATATGTGCAGATAGATTTACCAACCCCAATAAAATTTGAAACTGATGTGTATAGTGGAACTTCACAGGCAGGCGATGCAGACGTAACTTTAATAGGTTGGGAGGAAGAAGCTTGAAAATCTTATCTCATAAAATCCGAGGCGATATGATTGTCATTACTACAGATAATTTGGGAAGACCTGAATTCGTTTATCCTAGAAAAAGGTTTTCAACTAAGGATGCTCTTGTTTCAGAAATTAACAAAAGCATCAAAAACGAAAACAAGAAAAAAATAACAATACAAAATACAAAAGATAATTTGGAGATGGAATTAAATGCCTGAAACTAATATTGGTGCTGCTGTAAATTCAGACTTAACTAATGCTATGACTGATTATTCAGTTGATCCGCAATCTACCGATGCTGCTCAAGATGTTAAGGAAACGACTTGGCAGATGACTAATTGGACTAAATATTTAGGATATTATAAACAAATTCCTGAGTATAAAACTGCTGTTGATACAAAAGCTCGTTGGACAATTGGAGCAGGTTTCACTGCTGATGAACCTACTACTATGCTTTTAGGTAATATTAAAGGTAATGGAACAGATTCATTCAATTCAATTCTAGAAAATAATATTAAAGTTTATTCAATAGCTGGCGATGCTTTTTGTGAAGTGATGCGAGACGACGGTGTTTTAGTAAATATTAAACCTCTCGATCCTTCAAAAGTGGTTGTAATTGCTAATCGTGCAGGACAAATTATCAGGTATGAACAAACAAATAAAAATAAGAAACCTAATAAGAAATTTAAACCTGAAGAAATATTTCATTTATCAAGAGACAGAATAGCTGACGAGATTCATGGAACAGGTGCTACTGAAAGCGTTGAGTGGATCATTCTTGCACGTAATGAAGCGATGAATGATTGGAAAACTGTGTTGCATAGAAACGTTTCTCCTCTACAGATTCATTATCTTGACACAGACGATTCTTCAAGGATTGCTGCTTATAAATCTAAAGCTGACGCTGCAAGAGGAAACGGTGAGAATATGTATGTTCCTAAAGGAACTGTAGAAATCGAAGTTGTCCAGAGTCAATTGAATCAGGCAACAAGTCCTTTACAATGGATCGACAAGTTGAACGATTACTTTTTCCAAGCTGTTAATGTTCCTCAGATCATTATTGGTAATGCAAAAGAGTTTACTGACGCTAGCGGTAAGATTGTCTATCTTGCTTATGAGCAGACAGTTAAAAGAGAACAACTTTATATTGAAGAACAAGTTCTGAAACAATTAAATCTTGGCATTGAATTAACTTTACCAGCAAGTCTACAAAATGACGCAGTCAGTGACAGCAATCAAGAAGTGGGGATTGAAACACAAGAACCTGCTGCTCAACCTAATGATACAACTTCTGAAATGGAGGGCAAACAATGATCGAACAAGAAGCAGTAAATATGATCTCAACATTAGGATTTCCAATTTTTGTATGTTTATGGTTTATGATAAGAACAGAGAAAGTAATAAAAAACAATACTGAGGCTCTTGGAGATTTCAAAATAGTTGTTGAAAGATGTGGTAAATAATGGCAAAGAAAAAATTCGTGAGTGATGCAGGAAAAAAGATTAATGCTAGAACTGGCAAAGTGTTAGGCACCAGTAATCAAGCAAAAAGAAAAGCTAGTTCCTCGTCTAAACCACGTAATTTATTTAGCGATCCTAATAATCCTGATCCGAGAGAAGCTACTCGTTTAACTCAACAAAAACCAGTTGCAGCAGGACAACAATTCACCCCGCAAGATGCAAACTTTTCAAGGCAAGACGGAACACAAACATTCGAATCAATTCATCAAGCTAGTGAAATGCAAAGAGAAAGTATTGAAAGAAATGCTGCTCTATCGGAACCGGGTGGCTGGAAGAAAATAAATGATATTACTAAATTGGCTTTATCTCCACTAAGTTCAGAACAAATTAATCTTAATCCTCAAACTCCATTTGGTCAAACCACAGAAGACATTTTAAATTCTCCTGTTGGAAGAAGCATTCTTGTTGCTGGTATTGCTCTTAGTGGTGGAGCTGCTTTATTAGCAGCCGAAGCTGCAATCTTAGCTACTACAACAACAACTGCAGTTGCAGAAGCTGCAACAGTTGGAACCATTGAAACAGTTGGAGCAACAACTATTGCTGAAAGTTTTGCTGTCAATAGTGTAATTCAAAAACAAACTGCAAGCTGGCTGACCAAATTAGCTGCTGCTGCAACAAATCCCAAAATGGTTGTTGGTGGTTTAATGGCAGTAATAGGAACTTATCCTTTTGCTGGTTTCATAAAAGAAGAAGCTCTCCAAACATTAGGTTTTGGAATAAATTCAGCTGTAAGAAATGGAGACTTTGATGGAGCCCAAATTGCTATTGATCAACAAAAAGAGGTTCTTGATCCCGGAATGTGGGATCAAATTAAGAACAGTATTCCTTTTGTAAATGTATTAACTCAACTAGATAATTTTTATCAAGCTGCTAGAACCAAACTCGCTATTGACGAGAAAGTTGTATCTGACTTACAAACTCAGACTGATGCAGGAGAAACTTCTGATGAATTTTATAAAAGAATTGCACAGGAAAGACTAGATGCTAAAGAAGCTGAAAGAATAGCAACTGCAGAATATTATAAGAATGTTGAAGCTCAGAGAAAAGCTGCAAAGAAAGCCGAAAGAGAAGCTGATGCAAAATATTGGGCTAAAATAGCAGCAGATAAAGAACAAAAAGAACTAGAAAAAAGACAACAGGAAGAAGACTATTGGTCTGCTTATTACAGATCATTGAATGAAAAGCGTGTAGATAATACGCCAAGCAAGTTGAACTTCGGGTTGTTATAGGAGGAGAAGAAAATGATGGATCATGGATTAAAAACATATACTGACGAAGAAATCTTCGCAGAAAGTAACAGACGTAGATTAGAGAACAACAACAAAACAGACAAACCTTTACCGACAGAAACCCCACATCACGACGACAATCAGCATGCTATCATTTGTTCAATGTGCGGAAAACCTGATAAGGTACCTTTTAAACCAAAAGAAGGCTGGACTGTTAAATGTAGAGAATGTTATAAAAGGGTAAACTTCACAAAATGAGTGAAGAAACCAACACCGAGGAAAAAGAAGTAGAAACCATCAAAAAAGTTAATGTTGGTGAGCAAGCTAGTAATGATTTGATTCATCAAGCAAATGCTGCTGCAAAACGTATGGAAGATGCCACTGACAAACTTGAAGAAACAATGAAGAAGACTGCTCAGGCTCATGTTGAAAGACTTCTTGGTGGAGAAACTACAGCTGGCGAACCTGAGAAAGTTGAATCAGCATCAGAATATTCAAAAAGAATAATGGAAGGGGGACAAGATGTCAAATAAAGAAGAAGTAATTCCTAAAGATTTAGGCTTAGTTATAGGGACAGAAGAACAAAGGGTTTGGATCGCAGTTGAGAAAAACGCTAAAAGTATGTTAAGGCAAGCCAAAGACTCAGTTTTAGTACAAACAGAGGTCATTGAGCTAGCTAAAGCCAAAATAAAGGAAGAAAAAGAAAA
>JAFCCX010000023.1 GCA_017609995.1 Candidatus Pacearchaeota archaeon
TATTTCCAATTAAGAAAGTACATGTTGATAAAATTGGAGTGTCCCAGCAATGTATACTTACTTCAGTCGCACCTGTTGTTTCACCGTCTTCATTTACATCAATATTAAATGTCTTTGCACAATATGAAGAAGTATTCCATGATGCTTCCGAAGTTACACTTATTTTAGCTGTATTACATAAGCTTTGACAGTTTGTTTTTGCGGTATCTACTTCAGTTCCTGTACTACTCTTAATTCCGCTAAACAAATCGCTAAAGCTGCCAGTAGTAAATGCTATTATAATCACAAGGACAAGTGCTGCGATTGCTGCGATTACAATAAAGTTTATACTAATTCCTTGAGCTTTTTTGTTCATTTTAGCTTACCTCATCTATTTTAGCTTTGGATTTTATTTAAAGATTATTTTGTCATTGAGGAGGTGTGACTTGTCCAAATAAACCTATAACTTTATCTGAAAGATCACCAAGTCCGCCTGTTATGAAAACAGATGCAACAATTATAATCAAAATTATTGCAAGAACCCAAAAAAGTAGTTCTTTTGAAATTATCATCTTATCGCCCCCATCCTGAAATCATTTGAGTAAAAATTGTTAGTGAAGTTGAACCTTCATCATGAACTCTTGCAATTAAAGCAAAAATAACAATTGAAGCTAGAATTGCAATCAGTCCAAGTACTAAAAAAAATCTCATTGATGCTTGAGCTTTTTTTAATTTAACCATGTAAATTCTCCTACATCAGGATTCCAACCACCAGAACCACAGTTTCTTTCAACTGCTTTCTTATCATGCAAGAATGATATATAACATGTTGTTAAATTACCGCTATAACTATAATTTAATCTACTTCTGCTATTCATATCATTTGCAGATTCAACACCACCATCAGCAGAGAATATTTCTGAACAAGTAAAATCTGTTGTTTGTGCCCATTCCCATGGAATTAGTAAATCATCAGTATTACCGCTAAATTCAACTTTATATTCTTCATATGCTGCTATAAATTCTTCATTCCACATTACATTTCCATCTTCATCAAGAGAATAGTAAATATTACCGCAACCTCTTTGGTCATCATCAAAGCTAATATCTACTCCAACTACTGTGAATTTATAACAACGCAAAACACCTTCTGTTTCAGTATCAATTATCGTTGTATCTGGTTTAGCAAACCATAAATCAGTTGGACCGCCAACTTGTACTTGAAGACCTTCAATATTTGCATTACCTCTTCCAGCCATTTTCCAGCATTGTTCTGCTAAATCATCAATTTGAGCTCTTGCACAATTTGCATAATACTGATTCTTATTCGACTCCGTCATTCCATCTTTATCTACATTCGGACATGCTGAAAATTTGGTTGCATCAATCTTAAGCAAGCTTTTATGAGTATTACAGAAAAACAATGGAATAAAACTTCCAACTGGTTGTGTTACATCTCTGAAGAAAACAGAACTTGCACAAGCCATTGAGCCTATGTTTGTTACTAGAACTGGTACAAAACCAGATAAGAACAAGAAAATAACTGAGCCTGATGCAACAACTACAAGTATAATCAAAATTGAACTTATTATAATTCCTTTCTTATTTTTTTTCATCTTTCTTTAACCTTAAGTTAAACTCTCAATTGCTTTCTTTATTATATTAATTGGATGGCATCTTGGAATATTTGAACATTTCGGATTTGAGTCCTCATCGAGATCCTCACAGAAGATATCTGTATTCATAAGACAGCCTTCTATATCAAACTCACCATCATTATCAATATCTACTTCTGTTAATCCACCAAGCCACACACAAAATGTTCTATTATTGAACATTGAGGTGTAAGTTTCCTCACAAGCTTCTTCATCTTGGAAAGATGTACATCTTTCACTTAAAATATACTCTCCACCTGTCTGATTTGTTCTATCACCTTCAACATTGCCTTCACAATCTGCATAATAGATTTTAGCACCAACATCTCCAAATTGGCCGCTTAACATAATTAAAACAATTCCAACAGCAAGTGCAAGAACTAGTGCAATGATCATACTTAGGAAACTTATCCCTTTTTTAGATTGCAATGACATTATCTAACATTCCTGTAAAGATTGCATACATTATTGCAATAGCAACTATGCTACCAATAAGCAACATAAACCAACTTGGTACTGTTCTGCTTTCATCTGACACTTTTATATGCCTCCTAGTATTGGGCCGACCAATGATGTGAACATCATTGAACAAACAATGGTGACTATGATATATAATACTGTGGTCATAATTAAGTTTTTTGACAGTGAGTATTTCAACTCTATTTCATCGCTTCCATTTATAATTCCATTAAGTAGGAAAGTTAAGATAAAAGTAACTTCAATTAAATAAATTCCAACAATGGCTTGGAAGATTGGTGGTGGAATCATGTACTTAACTTGGAAAATGCTTCCAATAATTCCTGAGCTAAATCCTGCTGATCCAATAGATCCTGCTGTACCATCAAGACCACTAACTTGTCCGCTTAAGTTTCTTAAAATAGTCATAGTAAAGATAGCGAGCGCTACAACAATACCTGAAATAACTGGAATGAACATCTTAACCTGCATATCCATTGAAGAAACCGTATCTGCTAGCAAGTCTTTCAATCTCTCATCAACTTTGTGAATTGAATTTAGATACTGTGAGATTGTCCTTAATGAACTTGCGACAATTGCAGAACCTTTCTTTGAACCTTCAATTACAAGATTCATTACACTTCTAATTATTGCAGATGGATAATGAAGAATTGCTCCGTGTTTTGAATCAAGAATTGCATCTCTTAGACTCATTCCTTGTTGTCTGATATTAAAGTCAATTAACTTGAATAGGTTTGTTATCTTTGAATTAGGCATATCTTCTGCAACTCTTATGAACGCTGTTTCTGTTGGAACATTTTCACCAATTCTATTTGCTAATTGGAAAATTGCACTTGAAAATTCTCTTTCAATTGCAGAAACTTCTCGTTTATCTGTAATAATAAAAGAAACTTTTATGAAATAATATGTAGCCATTGAAATACCAACAGCTGCAAGTAATCCCATGCTTGCAAACAAAGAAGTTAATGAAAAGATTACTTCATTAAGTGCTTCTCTACTCAAACTAGCAATATCTACAAAGTACAATATTGGAAGTGCTGCAATTAAAATAAATGCAACCAGTGCTGCAAGAAGTGGAGGAAAGTTTATCTTCATATTTCCAAGCTTAAAACCAGGTTTATCTTTCAAATCCTTGAGTGCAACATACTGGTCTGTATTATTCGAACCTGCTGGTCTCAAACTAAGAACTCTCTGCGCTAAGAAGAAAACAATAACTGGAAGTAAGATATTGTAGAATAAAGCAAGAACCCACCAGTTAATTGACGCACCCATAAATGCACTAAGCATTGGAAGCATAACCAAACCTAAAACAGGTAAAACAATTCCGAGCATGTGAATTGTTTGAACTGGGCTTTGAAGATTGTGTGCAAAATGAATCATGTGCTCTTCTGTTCCTTGAAGAATTATTTCAACTGCTTTTCCAATTGTTTTAAGTCTGTCTGCATTAGTTGGTTCATGAAGTGAAGATTCAATTAATTGAATTGCTTCAACAAACTCTCTATCTTCATCTCGCCAAGTTGAAGAATAAACTTCAAGTGATTCTTGAATTGAACTGTACTTCTTAATTTCAACATCCCAAAGAACTTTCATAAAGTCAAGAGAAATTGGTGGTGGAAGATGTTTTGATGCAAAATAAACTGCATGTTCTAAGTTTGATGTGTTTTCAATGTAAATAGAAAGATAAAGTATTGCAAGAACTAATTGGTCAGCAGCTTTTGTTCTCCACTCTTTGTAAAGTTGTGTTGGGAAACCAATTAAATAAAAAATAACTATAACTGAACCAAAAATCCCAATAATACTCAGCATAAGATTAGTAAGTAATAATCCAACAACTACACTTCCAAGTATAACTAACAGTCCAGCAAGAACTGCAAAAGAATATACACCTGCAGGAGTTACATTAATATGTGCAAGCTCCATTTGTGTTTTTAGTGTTTCTTCATCTTTTGGTTTGGTTGTTACGTGAAGAACTTTTTCTGAAAATGCGCAAGCTTTTTCATAGAATCCGTGTGCAGCACTAATTTGATCTTTTTTGAAATTTTTATAAGCATCAGAATATGAATTAGATATGTCTGGTTGCATATCTTCTGGATGAAGTTCTTTCTCTAACTTTTTCCTGTATTTATCCATATCCATTGTTTTTTCTCTTCCTGCCGAACAAAGTGAGGCAGGTCTAAACCATATGCTAAGGTCAGCTTTCACTTTCTTCGACCTTTTTCATTAGCTTAGCCCAGTGCGAGCCATAGCGAGCAAATATTATTCTTTCACAGCTTGGTTTAGCCAAGCTGACCACTCATCAAATACTTTTTTAGAATCTGAAGTTCCTGTATCTTTCTTTACTCTCTGAATTATTTTATGGAATTCGTCATTTGCTCTTACAACAAATTCTGCTTCCATAAGATTTGGATTCTTCAGTTCTTTTGAAATCCTAACTATTTCTTGTTTTATTTTTGAACGAAGTTCGATGTTGTTCCAAACCGCATCCCAATCTCCAACAAATTCTGAGATTCTAGATGCAATTGCTTTTAGAATTTCACTTTCTCCTTGAATCAAAGCATCTGTTGGTTCAAGTTGATCTGTCTTTGGATTGTAAACCATTAAATCAACAAAAGCTCCTTCTGTAAGAGGATCATCTGTCCACTCTTTTCTAACTTCTGTAATCTGCACAACTCTTCTTTCAGATTCTAAACCAGATGCAGATTTAACTGGATTACAAATCACAATAATATCTGTTGCTTTGAAAGATGTTTTTGGAACACCCAAATCATTTACAATTCTATCAAATACACCATATGGTGAATCACCATGAATTGTTCCTGCAACAACATTTGCAAGTGCACCAACTCTCATTGCTTCATAAAGTGCAAGTGTTTCTGGACCTCGAACTTCACCAACAATTAAACTTGAATCTCCCATTCTCAAAGAAGTTCTAATTCCTTCTGCAGCAGAAAGCTCCTGCTTTCCACCAGTTATTACAGATTTAACTTTCAAAGATTGAATATCATAACCAAGTTTCTTTAGATTGTAAATTGGAAGTTCTAAAGTATCTTCAACAGTTATAATTCGAGTTGAACGCATAATTTCAACCATTAATGAACCTAATAGAGAAGTTTTACCAGATGAACGAGTTCCTGCAACAAGAAGTGTCCTTGAACCATCAATTATAAAACTAAGTAATCCTGCTCCAAGTGGATTAATCATTTTATTATCAATAAAGAGCGGGAGTGTCCATGGTTTTCCTCTATGTCTTCTAAATGAAAAAGCTAAGCCACTTGGACTTAATGGTTCCTGAATTGCTGCAACTCTTGCTCGCGCATTTGGAAGAATCAATTCAGTGTCAAGGACAGGATTTGCTTCATCAAGAGGTCTACCAGACATCAATCTAAGTTTTGTTGCCCAGCTAGCTACATCCCTTGGCGTCAGAGTTATGTTAGTTATACACTCACCATAATCTGCATGTATAACAGTAATTGGATTTAGCGATGGAGGTGAATTAACAGATACATCTTGTATCTTTGGATCAGATAAAAGTATTTCAAGAATTCCGAAGCCAATAGTATGCCTAACTAAAACTTCAGCTAACTGATCCAACTTATCACCTTTTATCACTATTCCTTTTTGTTTAAACAAATCTTTCAACAAATCCTTCTCAACACTATAGAAAATTTCTCGCGTTCTTTGAGGATCGACAAATTCTGATTTTTGTGGTTTGTGCCCTGCAAGAATCTCCTTTGCTTCTCCAATAATTTTGTATTTATCCTCCATAAGTTGATACTCCGGTGGAACAACGTGGTAAATCGGTCGTATCTCGTTTTTTGATCGAAGGATCATAACTTTTGAATCTCCAACTTTATATGCATCTATTTCAATTGCTTTTGGAGGGAAACTTGTAACAACTCGTGTGTACAAGAAGTTTGGTTTGATTATTGGTTTGAAAATCTTTGAATATATTT
>JAFCCX010000024.1 GCA_017609995.1 Candidatus Pacearchaeota archaeon
TCCAATTTTTGTAGATGTTAGAGTCAGACGGTCTCGGCATGGTGGTAGAGCTAAAACATTTGATATTAAATCTCCAGAGGTTAGTTATGATGCTAGAGAAATGAGTAATGCTCTTGAACAAGTTAGGGCGTCAACAAACATGGCTTATGTTTTTGAGCCAAGATTAACAAAAAAAGATATTGAACATCTTGAGCATGATGAAATCCGAGATATTCGTATGTATCTTTTCCCAGCACTTAGTATTAGTGCTCAAAAAGGAAACCAGCAGTTCCATATGGTCGTTGATATGCATGGTTTCAACATTTATACTCTCACAGATAAATTAGGACTTCTAAAGATTCCGACAAATTTAGCAAATCTTTCTCCGAATCAGAGAAGGGTTCTTGACGCAGCTGCTGCATCAGGACGAACAACTGTTTCGGAGTTGTTCTCAAAAACAGGTCTTAGTTTTAGTGAGGTAAGCGGGACAGTAAGTGCTCTTTGTCGCTCTGGTATGCTTAGAGCAGAAGGTAATGTTATAATTCCTTCAGGAGTGAGCGGAGCACTTAATCCTGCAAAATTAAATTTCCCTGACAAGCCAAAATATGTTGAAGAGCCACAAGCTCAGAAAGTTGCTCCAAAAGTTACTGAAGACAAAGTAATTAGATTCCTAAATACTTTTGGTGTAAGAGTTTTGTCAAAAAGAGCTGTTTACATGCCATTCTATAAAGTTAGAACAAAAGCTGGTCATGAAAAAATTCTAGATGGATTTAGCTATTCACTTAAGATGTAGTGAGCTCTTAATTAGTTGTCTGTTTTTATGAATTAAAAGTCCAAGTATTAAGATAAAGAACGCGAGAGTCATAGCTACATGCAATGGGACAAAATGCTTCCAAAGAATTGAAATCTTAAGTAAGCCAATTTTCCAAAGAGTTAGTTCACCTGCGCTTTTTAGAGCAACCCATTGAGACCAAGCAACACCCCATACAGAAACAGGTAAGATTATTGTTGCTGTTGCTGTGAAAAATATAAATTCTCTCAGTGTTAGTTGTCTGCTTCTAGCTATTTTGAAAGCATAATAAAGAGCCATAAACATGAAAAACAGTAAGAATGTTAGGAAAATGAAATAATAATCTTCTTTGTAAATTACAAAAAGTGCTGTTTCATGCCGAAAATCTGGCCGACTAAACAAAGCATCAAGATGACCTAAGAAAAAGAACATCATTGCATAAGAGAACGCAAACATGATTGTTGTTCTGTATCTCTTCAAATCCCTTTTCAAATCAAAATGTTCCTTTTTTACTAACATAAATCTCTCTCTATCGTAACATTTAAAAAGC
The DNA here is from genome assembly GCA_017609995.1 of Candidatus Pacearchaeota archaeon. Taxonomy (GTDB): domain Archaea; phylum Nanobdellota; class Nanobdellia; order UBA10117; family JABICX01; genus JAFCCX01. The sequence continues at coordinate 1,320 of JAFCCX010000024.1, forward strand.
CTTACCTTACCCTCTAATTAACTGCTTAGGCAGTAGGTGTCAGCCGAACTCGAAAGAGGAGATCTACTATTTTAAGCAAAATTCACATGGAAAAAACCAAAATTGTTGAAGCAATTAAGAAAGCCCGAGAGGGTGAAAAGAGAAAATTTACTCAATCAGTTGACTTAGTTGTGAATTTCATGAATTATGATCTTAAGCGAGAAGGTAAAGTTGAGGAGTTTGTAAAGTTAACTCACAACGACAAACCAAAGAAAATATGTGCTTTTGTTGGTCCTGAAATGGCTACAGAAGCAAAAAAGGTTTGCGACGAAGTTATAATTTCTACTGATTTTGGAAAATACATAAAGCCAAGAGTTGTAAGAAAACTTGGCAGACAATATGATTATTTTATCGCTCAGGCAGATATGATGCCTCAGATTGCTAAGACTTTTGGTAAGTTCTTTGCTCCAATTGGAAAGCTTCCAAATCCAAAGAATGGTCAGATTTTCCCTCCAAAAGCAAATCTGGCTCCAGTTGTTGCAAGACTTAAAGACACTGTAAAATTAAATACAGGAAAAGCTCCAACAGTTAGTTGTATTGTTGGAACAGAAAAGCTAGATGATGAAAAACTAGCTGAAAATGTTCTTCTAATTGTTGACCATTTAGAGCATAAATTGCCTCAAGGTAGAAACAACATTAGTTCAGTTATAGTCAAAACAAGTATGGGTAAACCCCAGAAGGTAGAATGATGGTAGAAGAAGAAATCCAAACAGTGCAGGAAGACGAAGTTAAGCCAGCAGTAGAAAAAACTCCGTCTGCTCATGAATTAGCAGAGCGTAAGGCTTCGCAACAAGAGAAGAAGAGAGAAGAAGACAAACCAGTTGAAGAACACAAAGCACATACTGCACAATGGAAAAAAGACAGAATCAAAGAATTAAAAGATGAATTAGCAAAATACAAAACTATCGCTGTTGTAAATATGATGGATTTACCTTCAAAACAACTTCAAAAGATTCGATCAAAAATCAAAAGTAAAGCTAAACTTTTCATGACACGAAAGCGGCTGTTAACAAGAGCTCTTGATGAGAGCAAGCCAGAACACAAGAAACTTATTGAACATTTAGAAGGAATGCCAGCTCTGATTCTTTCAAATGAGAATCCATTTGAGCTATTTAATATTCTAAAACAAAATATGAGCAAGGCTCCTGCAAAAACAGGTCAGATTGCTCCAGAAGATATTGTTGTCTCAGCAGGTCCAACTCCGTTTGCACCAGGTCCAATTCTTGGTGAAATTGGAGCAGCTGGAATTGACGCAGGAATTTCTGGCGGAAAAATTGTAATTAAAGCAGATTGTGTAGTTGTTAAGAAAGGAGAACCAGTTCCAGCAGAAGCTGCAAACATCTTAGCAAGACTTGATATTACTCCAATGAAAATTGGAATTAACTTACTTGTAGCTCTGGAAGAAAAACAAATTTTCTTAAGAGAAACACTTGATATTGATACTGAACAATTAATAGAAGACCTGAAAACAGCATATCAAAACGCATTTAAGCTTTCAGTAGGTACAGGAATTATAACTGAAGATAATGTAGAATATCTTTTACGAGAAGCAGCAACAGATGCAAAGAAACTATCTGTTGGTGCACATATCCTAACTGACGAAACTAAAGAACACATAATTCAAAAAGCTGAATCTCATGCTCAAGCTCTGAAAGAAAAAGTTCCAGATCAACCTGCTCCGCAGGTTGAAGCTCAGCCAAAGGCTGAGGAGGCTCCGGAGGAGCCAGAGGCTAAACCTGAAGTAAAGGAAAGCCAAGAAACTGAACAGCCAGAAGAGACTGTTAAGGAAACTCAAGCTGAGGAATCAGAACCTAAACCAACAGAACCAGAGCAACCAACTGAAGAACAACCTGTTGAAGAAACATCTGAGACTCCAGAGGAGGCTCCTAAAGAAGAACCTCAAGAAGAAACTGAGGAACCAACTGATATTGAAGAAATTCAGGAATCTGAAGAAAAAACAGAGGAATCTCCTGCCGAAGAATCAGAGAAGGAACTAAAATCAATTTTTGGTGCGGAACCAAAACCTGAAGTTGAACAAATCGAGGAACCAAATGCTCCAGCTAAAGAAGTAACTGAACTTTTTGATAAAGAGCCTGAAACAACTGAAGAAGAACCAACTGAAGAACAAGAAGAAACAACTCCAGAACAGGACGAAAAACCTGTTGAGGAGAATACTCAAGAAACTCAAAAAGAGTCTTCAGAGAAATCTGAGGAAAAACCGGAGGAATAAAATGGAATATTTGTATGGTGCCTTGCTTTTACACAAAGCAGGTCAAACAATTAATGAAGAAGCATTGAAAAAGACCCTAGCTGCCGCTGGAGTGGCAGTTGACGACGGAAGAGTTAAAGCTACTGTAACTGCGCTGAATGGTGTTGACATTGACAAAGTATTGTCAGAAACAACTATTGCTAGTGCAGCTCCTGTTGCCGCAGCTCCAAGTGGTGAAGCTCAAGCTGCTGAAGGAGAGAAGAAAGAAGAAACATCTCCTGAAGAAGAAAAGAAACAAGAGGAAGAAGCAGCCGCAGGTCTAGGTGCACTTTTCGGATAAGTGCACTCTCCAAAACTATGGGAGATATAAACGCTAATGTCAGAGAAAGGAGAAGCAGATAAGAAAGTAGAAGGATTAAAAGTAGAAATTAAATCGCTTAGTTCTAAACTTAAAACCCTTGGCAACACTAAAGAGGAAAAGTACAAGGAAAAGACTTCTGTCGAACAACAACTTAACAACCTTATCAAAGAAGCTAATATTCTAAAAGAGACTAAAAAGGAAATAGATGATGAAATTAGAGCTCTTAAATCTACACGAGATAGCAAGAATACTGAAGTAAAGAAAACAATGGATGGATTAAAGAAGAGTGCAGATGAATTAAAGAAAGTTAGATCAAAAACAGATTATGTTTCTCCAGCAAGATTAAGAAAACAAGTAAATGATTTAGAGTTCTCATTGCAAACAACAGTAATTAGTTTTAATAAAGAAAAGAAAATTATGAAGCAAATAAAAACTCTTAAAGCAAGAATTAAGGAAATTGAAAAAGAAGAAACAGGTTTCAAGAGTTTAAGAATAAATAAAGAAGAATCAAGAAAACTAAAAAAAGATGCTGATGATATTCACAAAAAAATTCAAACACTTGCAAAACAAAGTTCTGAAATATTTATTGAGTTAACAAATAAGTCTAAAGAGATTCAAGACATTAAAGCTCAAAGGAATACATTACAACTTGTCTTAAGAGGATTGAAATCTGAAATTAATAATTTAAATAGAAGCTTAAGTAAGATTCTAGGTGACTGGTCTAAGGTCGCTCGTAACGTAATTGGTAAGAAGAGAGAAAGAATGGATGAACTTCTTACAAAGAAAACAGAAGATGTCAAGCAGAAACTAAAAGATAAAAAGAAATTAACAACAGAAGATATTTTAGTTTTACAAAGAGAAGCTATGAGAGGATAGCTTTAGAAACACATAAAAGCTTTTCTTGTATTATTACTTTAAAATGGATATGCCTATTGAAATTCAAATAGATGGTGAAACACCAAATAGCTTTTGGACTCAAACTACGGGTAAAACCTTAACTGCTAAACTCATACTTGAAGAAGAATGGGATGAAGGTTTAGAAGGATTAAGTGGGCCAATCTCTCTTTATCTTTTACGAACACCCGCAGATGAATATCGAGAGTTAGAAGAGGAAATTCATGCATACGAAAGAAAGACAATAAAATTAGGCGACCTAAAAGGATTAATTCAAAAAGTAGATGGTTCTGAGGCAACTATTGATTTAGAAAAGGAATTTTATTATGATGTTTTTGCAATTGGTTCAACGCCTGATGGTGAACGACGAGTTTGTGGTGGTGGAAGATTTTCAACAATACGGGCTAAAAAAGTTCCAGGTATGATGACTTTTGATCAAATGCGATTACTTACAATTGAACATTTAGGAATAACAGTAGATCAAGCAAAAGATGTTGAAACTAAAATCGTACCAATGACTGCATGGGGTCAACGTGGGAGACTTGTTATTGCTGGTTTTAAACCACCTAAAAATGACGAGTATGGTGTAAATGTATATCATAGTGGATATTCAGATCGGTCTCATGATCATTCTTTAAAAGACACAAAAAAGGCTTTTGGAATTATTTAATTAAGAACTGCTTTAATTCTCCTGACTCCGCCAGAACTAGATTTTTCTTTTATGATTTTAAACTTGCCGATAATTCCTGTGTTGTCAACATGAGGTCCACTACAAATTTCTTTGGAAATTGTTCCAATTGTATAAACACGAACTTTGTTTCCGTACTTGTGCATGAACTCTCCTTGTGCTCCAGATTTCTTTGCTTCTGCAGGTGACATTTCTTTCATTGTAACTGGAAGTTTTTGTTTAATCCATTTGTTAACAAGTTCTTCTGTTTTTTTAATCTGCTCAGGAGTCATCTTCTCACCCCAAGCAAAATCAAATCTAATTCTTTCTGCAGTTGTGTTACTTCCTCTTTGATGAACAGATGAGCTAAGAACTTTTTGTAATGCAGCCATAAGTAAATGTGCAGCTGTGTGATATTTGATAACTTGTTCTGAATTGTCAGCTAGTCCAGAAACAAACTTTTGTTTTAAACCTGCACGAGATTTTGCTCTATGTTCTTCAAAATGTTTGTTGTAACTTGCTTCATCAACAGTTGCTCCGTGTTCTTTTGCAAGTT
>JAFCCX010000025.1 GCA_017609995.1 Candidatus Pacearchaeota archaeon
ACCAACTAAAAAGACCAAACCTAAAAAACCAACTAAAAAGAAGGAGGCTAAGAAATAATGACAAATCTTAGATTACAAAAGAAATTAGCAGCAGCGTTCATGCGAGTTGGTAAAGGAAGAGTAAAGATTTCACCAGAAAGTGCAGAAGAGGTTAAACAAGCAATTACAAAAGCAGATATTGGCAGTTTAATTACAAAAGGAATAATCACAGTCAAAGAAAAAGTAGGAACATCACGACATCGAGCTAAGAAAAGACATGCTCAACAAAAGAAAGGAAGACAACGAGGTTATGGTTCAAGAAAAGGAACTGAGAACGCTCGACTTCCAAAGAAACGAAGATGGATTAACAAAATCCGAATACAAAGAAGAACACTTAGCGAACTAAAAGAAAAAGAAGAATTAAGTGTAAAAGATTACAGAAAAATGTACTTGAAAGCAAAAGGTGGTTTCTTTAGAAGTAAGAAACATATGATACTCTACTTAACTCAACATAAAATGATTAAGGAGACTAAGAAATAATGGCAACAGGACCAAGATATACAGTTAGATTTAGAAGAAGAAGAGACGGTTCAACTAATTATCAGAAACGTCTAGCTTTGCTAAAATCTAGAAAGCCAAGATTAGTTATTCGGAAAACTAACAAATACATTATTTGTCAAGTATTACTTTATGATCCAAAAGGCGACAAAGTAGTTGCCTCAGCAAATTCAAAAGAGCTTGTTAAGCTTGGTTGGAAAGGAGCAACAGCAAATCTTCCAGCAGCATACTTAACAGGTTTACTAATTGCAAAGAAAGCTAAGAAAGCAAAAGTTTCAGAAGCTATTGCTGATTTAGGACTTTACAATTCAACAAAAGGTTCAAAGATTTACGCTACATTAAAAGGTGTAATTGATGGCGGACTAAATGTTCCTGCTGGAGAAGAAAATTTTCCAACTGAAGATAGAATCGCTGGAAAACATCTGAAAACACAACTAAAAGATTTTGAAGCAATGAAAAAGAAGGTGAAAGCATAATGGCAGAAAGTAAAGCAAGATTACCAAGGACAAGAGAAGATAGAAGAAAAGAAGAAGAATTCAATGCACTTGAACTTTGGAAACCTAAGACTGAGATAGGTAAAAAAGTAAAAGCAGGAGAGATTACAGATATTAAAGAAGTTATTGAATCTGGCAAGAGAATACTAGAATCAGAAATTATTGATACTTTACTTCCAAATCTTCAAACAGATTTCATTAATATTGGTCAAGCTAAAGGTAAGTTTGGCGGTGGTAAGAGAAGAATATTCAGACAAACTCAGAAGAAAACACGAGAAGGTAACAAACCGGTTTTCACAGTTATGTCTGTAGTTGGAAACGGTGACGGTTACTTTGGTGTTGGAACTGGAACATCAAAAGAAACACTTCCATCAAGAGAAAAAGCAGTTAGAAAAGCAAAATTAAACTTAATGCAGATTGCAAGAGGTTGTGGATCTTGGGAATGTACTTGTGGTGAACCACACACAGTTCCATTTGAAGTTAAAGGAAAATGCGGAAGTGTTGAAGTTAAATTAATGCCTGCTCCGCGAGGTACAGGTTTAGTTGTTGATGATGAAATTAAGAAACTTTGTAGGCTTGCAGGTATCAAAGATCTTTGGTCAAAAACAAAAGGTCAAAGCAGACAAAAGATTAATTTCGTTAAAGCATTTATTAAAGCAATGCAAAGAACAACAAAAGTTAAGGCTGATAATCCATTAATTAAAAGAGGTTCAATAGTATAAATGGTACAGAAAAAAGAAACTAAAACAGTAAAAGCAAAACTCCTAGCTGTAATTAGAATTCGAGGAGAAATAAATGTAACTAAGAAAATTAAAGATACTCTTGAGATGTTACACTTACATAAGAAACACAGAGCTGTTGTAGTTCCGGGAAATAAATCTTACATGGGAATGCTTTCAAAAGTTTCTCCATATTGCACATTTGGCGAGATTGATGAAGCAACACTTGTTGAACTTTTAACAAAAAGAGGAAGATTAGTTGGAGACAAACCTCTAACAGATGCTTTCCTAAACAATGCGAAGAAAGGATTGAACATTAAGAACTTTGCAAGCATGTTAATTGAAGGAACAGCTTCAATGAAAGATATTGAAGGTCTGAAACAATTTTTCAAACTTCAACCACCACGAGGCGGATTTGAAAGAGGCGGAATTAAGAAACCTTACTCAATGCACGGAGCTTTAGGTTACCGTAGTAATACTATTAACAAATTACTCAAGAGGATGATTTAGAATGGTAGTTAAAAAAAGAAAAAAAGATACTAGGCAACGCGGAAGCTATACTCATGGCTGGGGCTCAAAAAAGAAGCATAGAGGAGCAGGTCATCGAGGTGGTAGAGGTTTTGCTGGTGTTGGAAAGCGAGGAGCATCTAAAAAAACAAAGTATCTTGCAGTAGGAATTCAACCGCTAGGTAAAAGCGGAATGACAAAAATCAGAAACAAATATGATGATCGAACAATCAACATTGGCGAACTTGAGAAAAAGTTCCCAGATCAAAAAGAAATTGACTTAACAGCACTTGGTTACGACAAGTTACTTGGAACTGGAAAACTAAGTAAGAAAATCAACATTAAAGTAAACAAAATTTCAAAAAGAGCTAAAGAGAAATTAGAAGCACTTGGTGTTAAGTTAGCTGAATAATCATGGCTATCAACTGGCGAGCTTTGAGCTCGGTACTACCAGAGATTAACAAACCAACTGAAAAACGGCTTGGTTTTAATGCAAAACTAAAATGGACAGGTATTGTTCTTGTGCTATATTTCATACTCTTACATATTCCTTTATGGGGACTTGGTAAGAACGCGTTGGAACAGTTTGAATCTTTATCTATTATTCTCGGAGCAAGTTTTGGTTCTCTGATATCTTTAGGTATTGGTCCAATTGTAACAGCAAGTATTGTATTGCAGTTGCTAGTAGGTTCAGGTCTATTAAATTTTGACCTAACAAAACATGAAGATAGAGCAAACTATCAAGCAATGCAGAAGATTGTTACGATAGCCTTTATTGTGGGGGAGGCGTTCATCTATGTTTTCATGGGTGGTCTCGCGCCGAATCCGTTGCTAATTGGCACGAGTATCTATCTATTTATACAGCTCATGCTAGTGCTACAGCTCTTCCTAGGCGGTTATATGATCGTGCTATTAGATGAAGTTGTGCAAAAATGGGGCTTTGGTTCGGGTATTAGTCTGTTCATTGCAGGTGGAGTAGCGAGACAAATCTTAATTACAGCAATTAGTTGGCTTCCATCTCCAGCAAATCCAAGTGTACCTGTAGGTAGAATTCCATTCTTGCTTCAGGCGCTTCAGCAAGGAGATCCAACTGGTGCGCTTATTGCAGCGGTAGCAATTATCGCGACAATTGCAGTTTTCATGATAGCAGTTTATGGTCAAGCGATGAAAGTAGAGATTCCTCTATCTTTCGGAAGAGTTAGAGGGTATGGCATGCGTTGGCCATTAAGCTTCATTTATACATCTAATATTCCAGTTATTTTAATCGCAGCATTGCTCGCGAACATTCAATTATTTGCAAGATTACTTCAGAATTGGGGACATCCAATACTTGGAACGTTTGTAGGAAATACTCCTTCAACAGGTTTAGTTAAATGGGTTGCATCTCCAGATGTTGTTCGTCAACTCTTGCTTGGAACAGCAACAAGCGATGTAGCAGTTCAAGCAGTAGTTTATACTGCAATTATGGTAGCTGGTGCAGTATTCTTCTCTATGATGTGGGTAAAGACCTCTAACATGGGAGCAGATGCTCAAGCAAAACAGATTCTTTCATCTGGATTGCAGATTCCAGGTTTCAGAAGAGACCCAAGAGTATTAGAATCAATTTTAAATAGATATATTCCAGCATTAACTGTAATGGGTGGAGCGCTTGTAGGTCTGTTAGCAGCATTTGCAGATTTATCTGGAGCTCTAAGCAGAGGTACTGGTATCTTGCTTACTGTTATGATTATTTACAGATTATATGAACAGATTGCTAAACAGCACGCATTTGATATGCATCCTGCATTGAGAAAATTCATGGCAGAAGATTAAACTCGAATTATACTTTTATCTTGTTCTTGTTTTTTAGTTAAAGAAGGAAGATCATTTATTTCATTTCTTAGCCAACGAGAAGTTATATTAGAACTTAGTAATGGATCAGGTTGCGGATTATATTGTTCTCGAGGTCTATGCACATACGGTTCTTTTCGATCCATAATTCAATTACCTATGAATTGATTTTAATCATTTCGCTACAATAAACATTAAATAAGTTGTTTTTTAGTATTATTCAATGAAAATAAGTATTATTGGAACAGGTAGAGTTGGTAGTTCAATTGCATTTGCAATTCTTTCTACTATTTCAACTGACCTTGTTTTAATGGATACAAATAAAGATAAAGCACAAGGCGAGGCTGAGGATCTTTCTCATGCTTTTTCAAAAGAAGTTCTGGGTACAGATCTTATTTCTGAGATTAAAGATTCAGATTTTGTTGTTATGACTGCAGGTAAAGCTCGGTTTGATGAAACCAAATCTGAGCGAAGCTCAGCTGGGACCCGCGGAACTAGTTCCGTTAGGTCTAGGGAAGAATTAGCTAAAGAAAATACAAAAATTGTTTCAATTGTTGCAGCAGAGATTGAGAAATATGCGCCCGAATCTATGGTACTTATGGTTACAAACCCATCAACTAAGATGGTTGAGGTTGCTAGACAAAAATGTTCAAATGAAGTAATTGATATGGGTGTAGAACTAGATAATACTCGTTTGAAATTTTATGGCGGAAAAGGGATAGTACTTGGTCCTCATGGCGAAGATATGAAGTTTGATGAAGAAACAAATGAAGAAATTCTAGATAAAGTTAGAACAGCTGGTAAGCGAATTATTCAAAGGAAAGGTCATACAAACTGGGGAATTGCCCAACAAATAACCAAAACTATTAAAAATAGATGGGTTAAGCAGTTGAAGTAATAGATAAGACGGTGTAGACATGACTGAAGAAGAAAAGAAAGAAGAAGTAAAAGAAGAAGAAGCAGAAGAAGTAACTTCTAAACCTGAGGAATCAAAAAAAGAAAAAAAGAAAGGAATGGATGGAAAAACACAATTTCTGCTTATGGGTGGTGCTATTCTATTTGTTATTTATTTAACTTTCTTTGTTTCTACTGTCGCTGAGCCAGCAGTATTTGGATTAAAACCAGCGTATTTCATACTTTTAATTTCAGTTGGACTTTCACTTTTTGTTACAATTGTCTATAAGTTACTTACAGATCAAGCTTTGCTTCATGAATATAGAGATCAAATCAAGAAGTACCAAGCTCAGATGAAGGACTTCAAAGATGAGCCTGAAAAGATGGGCGAGGTAAACAAAAAGGCAATGGAAGTTAACATGAAGATGATGAAGCAGAATTTGAAACCAATGCTAGTAACAATTTTGCCTTTCTTTGCAATCTTTGGATGGTTAAGAGGTGTTTATGATTCAACTCTTGTAATCCCATTATCTTTCCATGTACCATTAAGTGGATTAGCAACAGGTCTTGGCTGGATTGGAACATACATTATATTCTCAATGATTTTCACAACTGTGTTCAGAAAACTTATGAAAGTTGTTTAAACACAAGTTTTAAAAACCCTTTATCCAACTCATATTTATGGTCGTGACAAAGACACGAACACCTGGTAACAGGCTTGTCATGCACAAACGCCGCGAAAAAGTTGCGAAACATGTTTGCGGGTTGTGTGGAGCTATTCTACATGGTGTTCCGCGAGGCACAGTTTCTGAAAT
>JAFCCX010000026.1:0-620 GCA_017609995.1 Candidatus Pacearchaeota archaeon
GGTAAAATAAGTTTCAGACAACCTCCGCCATTCATTAAACAATAAGTTAGGAAATATAGGATTCCAGCCATACAGATAAATGCTGCAACTACTCCAATATATCCCCATATTTTCCAGAAAGTCTTAAACTTAGCAATCTTGTCAATCAGCTTGATTCCTAGTTTTGTTTTCCACATAACAACAAGCTGATGGAATTCTAATTTTTTACGATAAATGATTATAAGTGCAGCAATTATACCATAGAATGCGATAACTGTCCAATTCTCTAAAATAAAGCTAAGTACACTCATAAAAGTAGAAAAGAACTAGAAGTTAATAAAAGTTGCTCTATCCTCGCTGGAATTGAGCAATGTCGTGCATTAAATCCATATGTCCTAGGAAAACTGCTCTGCAACAATATCTTTCTATCTTAAGCTCATCTAGAACTTTTTTCTTATCTTCGCCAGCAGCCACTCTTTCCTTGTATTTTTGCCATAAATGACCAAGCGGCTTCCCACAACTGAAACATCGTACTGGAATTATCATTTTATCTGTAAGACTTTTGTCTCTTCCTCCGTGCTTTTGAGTGAGTTCCTGGTTTTCTTGTTTCTTTATATCTTGTATCAGCAACTAAAAGGTGT
>JAFCCX010000026.1:626-6285 GCA_017609995.1 Candidatus Pacearchaeota archaeon
AGCAACTAAAAGGTGTCTGTCATATTCTAAATATTTTTTCTTAAGTTCCTCTGATTTTGTGTAATCAACAAGAGCTTTTGCAAGTGCTAGCCGTGCAGCTTCTGCCTGTCCTGACCAGCCTCCACCATTAACATTAATTTGAATATCAATTTTCTTTGTAATCTCACCAGCAATTATTAACGGTTCTCTAATTCTAAGTTGAGTAAGTTCGGGGTAAAGTGAAAGGTCTTTAGCATTAATTCTAATCTTGCCTTTTCCTGCTTTGATTGTAACTCTAGCTATTGCTCTCTTTCTTTTTCCAGAGTTATGTGAAACTGCTGTTTTTGGTTTAGCTATTTTCTTTGCCATTAGATTTTAGCTCCAATTAGTTTTGCTAGTTTTTCTATTCGTGTGAATTTAGTATGAACTAATTTATCATTAATTGCTGTTTGAATTGTTTCAGACTCTTTGTCTTGTAATGCTATTGGAATTCCAAGATAGCATTTTACTCGAGCAAGTGCTGCTCTTCCTCTTGTTGTTTTGTAAGGAAGCATTCCTCGAATTACTCTCTTAACAATTCGATCTGGTTGTCTTGGATAAAATGGTCCGTGGAATGGTCCACCCATATCTCTCTTTTTGCTAATTTTTTCTAAGATGATTTTTGGGTTACCTGAATATCCTGCTTTCTCACAATTGATTACTGCAATTGTTTCACCTTGCAAAGCTAGCTTAGCTATCTTTGTAGCCATTCTTCCAACAATCAAATCTGATGCGTCTATGATTTTCATCCGAGTATTGTAACTCCTTTTCCTTTTGGTTCTTTTTTAGCTAGTTCTGATAATGAAATTACTTGACCTTTTGCAGCAAGTATTTTCTTTGCAGCTTCATCTGAAAATTTCCAAGCTGCAATTGTAACTTTCTTTGTTAGTTCTCCTGAGCCAAGAACTTTTCCTGGAACAACAATTGTTCTTTTTCCATCTGCGTATTTTTCAATTCTGCTTAAGTTAACCTGTCGTCTTGCTCGAGTTGATTTTGCAAGTTCATCAGCTACTCTTGTCCAGATTGGAGCTTTAACTTTCCGCAACTCGCTGATTGTTAATCTCATATGAATATTAGTTGGTCCTGTTTTCCTCATTTGACTTTAACCTCTTTTAGTTTAGCATTAATTACATTGCAAGCTTGAGTTATCAACTCTTTAGGTGTTAGCTGTCCCCAGCTTTCAACTGTAAGAATGAATTTGTTTGGCTCGCCTTCAACTTTGATTTTTCCATTTGATTTGTCCACGCAAGATAAACATAAATCGCAAGCTTCAAGATTCTTAACTTTTCCATCTGCAAAAACACCCTTTGGACAGTGTTTTGCACCCTCTACACTAAAACCAGTTATTTTTGGATAATGTTGGAAGTAAACTAATCCTGAACTCCACTTCATGTGTTCTTTTCCTGTTCCAAGAACTGCAATTGCATCGAACTTAAGTTCTTGTCCTTCTAGAAGTTCAACAATTGGCATATCAGGACAAATTATATCTGCTGCTTTTTTATCACCAACTAATTCTTTTGCAGTAACTATTTTAGGTCCACTTGAATCTAGAGAAAACTTAACTTGACATCCAGAACAACCTTCTCCTTTACATCTGCAAATCTCTTTTGAGATTAGTTTTGTATTTGTTTTTAAGGGAGTTAATCCAAGTCTGTGTGCAATAATTTCATCATATAATGCTGAAGAATTCTTTGTAAAGTAAACATCTTCAATAGCTAAGATTGGAACGTTAAACATACAAGCTCGTCTTAGTGCATTCATAAATCCCTCTGTCTGATTCTCTACAATTATTTTGATTTTATTATCTGATTTTGAAATTGTCATTATGGTCTCCGTCCTCTCCGTCCACCTTTCTTTCGGCATCCGCCATGTGGAATTGGAGTTACATCCTCAATTGAGAGGATTTTTAGACCAGCTCTTGCAAGTGATCTGATAGCTGGCTGAGCACCGGGTCCTGGATATTTTGCTCCATTATGTCCGCCTTGTGCTCGAACTTTAACATATATCTGATCCACACCTTTATCTCTTGCGGTTATTGCTGCTTTTTTAGCTGCAAACATTGCTGCTGTTGGTGAAGATTCAAGTCTGTCTGCTTTAACTGTTTGTCCACCTGAAGATATTGCAATTGTTTCTGAACCACTCAGGTCTGTAATGTGAATGAGAGTATTATTATATGATGCATAAATATGCGCTGTACCTGTTTTATTCTTTGCCACGTGGTTCGCCTCCTACTTTTCCTTCTGCTTTTGCTGCTTTTACCATCTCTATAACTTTATTTAATTGTGGTGCAAATCCAGATGCTAATTTAATCTTATCTGCACTCTTTACAATATAACTTGGTGCTGTAACTTTTCTTTCATTTACAACAGCTTTTCTGTGAGTAATAAATTGTCTTGATTGCTTTATTGAATTTGCAAAACCTTGTTTGTAAATTTGAGTTTGAAGTCGTCTTTCAAGTAAACTTCGAATATCTAATGATAAAACATCATCTAATTGTGCTTCTTTTCCAAGAATATCAACTCGATTTAGAGTTAAAATAAGGTTCTTTGTTGCATCTGCTCTTTGCTGCTCTGGAAGAGAAATAATATTTCTTGCTTGTTCTTGCCACTTTCTAAGCATAGACTGCATTTTCCAGATCTCTCTTTTGTTAGCTAATCCATACTCTTTTTTCAAGCCAGCTTCTTTCTTAATTCTTTCAGCTTCCCACGGATGTCCTGGTTTACTGAACTTTTTTCGCTGTCTTTTTGGATCTCCCATTTTATTTCTTCTTTCTTACAACTCCAATTGTTTTTCCTTTTCTACCTCGAGATTTTGTTCTTTGTCCTCGAGCTTTTACTTTAAGGCCTTTATCGCCTCTTGAATGTCTAAATCCTCGATATGTTCTAAGTTTTCTTAATCTTCGTATATCGAATCTTTGCTTTAAATCTAAATCTGAAGAAATCATATGTTTATCTTGTCCATCTTCAACATCTTTTCGACTATTATAAATCCATTCTGGAAGTTTGTATTTTACAGGGTTTTTCATAACATCTTCCATTTGTTCAATTTCTTTCTGAGAAAATTCACCAGCTTGTTTGTTAATATTTAATTTAAGAACTTTAGTAATCGCATTTGCAAACATAAAACTGACACCTTTTGTTCTAGTAAGAGCGTGACCTATAGGTGTCTCTCCTTTAACATCACGGTCGCCAATTCGAAGAATTGACCTAAATTCGTTTTTATCAGCCATTTTTCGCTTTGACATCTTCACAAAAACTTTCGCTTCATATCAGGTCCTTTTTGGGTCCAAACCCAGCGAAGATATCTCTTAATCTCTAGTTTAGTGGTCTGTTTATAAAGGTTTTTGTTAAAGAATAAATATTATTTTTGTGGTTGTAAACTCCAATCTGCTAAATATAGAACGTGACCTGAATCATCTTTAAATTCATTGTCGAGCTCAAAAACACTATTCTTCGGATCTGTAATAGAATCTGGATGAGTAGCATATTCTTCGATGTCTGTATGTTCGTATCTTCGACTTTCAAGCAACATTACACTAAGTTCAGTATTGCAAGCCACATTTTTATCATTTTCAAGTCTATTATCTAAATCAGCGTTCTTTAAATCAATACCTTTAAGTACTGCGTGTTTGTGTTCTGGATTAAAAGGAAAAATCCTGCTTGTTCCAGTTTCAGCATCTGAGAAACATAATATAACCCCAACACCCTTAGAAGTATACTGACTCTTATCAAAGCGATCTATCATGGATTTTAAATTATCTCGAATAACATCATTATCGCCTCGTTCACCCCAAATTCCTGGTGTTGCTTCATTTTGATAGAAGTAGATACGAAAATATCTTTCAGGAGAATTCCCAAGTATACCAATTCCAACTAAGTGATGGCTTTTCATTATGTAATTACTTGATGAGAGAGTTTAAAAATATTTCCAAAAGCGCCAGCGGCAGGATTCGAACCTACACGTCCTTACGGACACTCGGTATCCAAGAATCGATTTGGGGTTGGAAGACCTTTTCCAAAGGGATTCCCTCAAGCCGAGCGCAATACCTGATTATGCGACGCTGGCACATTTAAAAAACCAAAAAGTAGTTTAAAAAGTTATCTAAAGGAGCACGATATCAGTTTTCACAGCCATTCCACGCGACGATTTTTTCATATCAGCAGAATTCATTTCAGCTAATCCAATGGCTGCTAACTGATTCTTTCGAGTAAAAATTGCAACTGTTTCATTAACTTTAATTTTATCATTCATCGCTACAACACCTGGTGAAAATACAGGTGAGCCGTTTTTCAACATAGGAAGAACCTTATCATCTACCCAAACTTTGTTGAGATGTCCAACAGCATCTTCAATTGGTCGAACAAAAGAATAGTCTTTTTTCTGGTATTTCGCTTTAATTTTATCAAAAGTGATTGTATCTTTAAGTGTAAATGGACCAGCTTCAGTCCGCTCTAATTTAGTCATATGACCACCTGTTTTCAAAAATTCTCCAAAATCATGACAAAGTTTTCTAATATATGTTCCAGCTTCACACTGAATATCATATTCAATATCTCGTCCATTAATCTTTAGAATCTTAAATGAGTAAATCTCTCTTACTCGAAGAACTCGTTTTACAGCAGAAATCTTTGGAGGCAGTTGCTTAATCTTGCCTGTAAAGTGCTTTCTAGCCTTCTCAATCTGAGCTTTTGTGACCTCTTTGTTGATTTTCATCCATCCATGATAGCGTTTTGGAGCAATAGACATCACACCTGTTAGTTTTGTTCCTTTTTGGAGAAAGATTGGAAGAACACCCGTTACAGCTGGATCTAAAGTACCAGCATGGCCAGATTTTACAACCTCAACTAAGTTTTTCAGCTTACGCGAAGCTTTTCTAGACAGCCAGCCTTTTGGCTTATCAACTACAACAATCCCTAAATTAAATCGCTCAGAATCAGAATATTTGTAAGGTTTACTAGAAATCTTTAGTTTCTGACGATAAATTATCATATAAATTATTATATAGCCGTCTCATTTATAGGTTTTGTTATGCCTGGCAACGAAGAATATAAAGCACCTATTCAGAGAGAAACTCTTGATGCATTAATTGACTTAATAGATACTGCTCTAAAAGATAAGTCTGGCCAGATTCCTGATTTTATGCGAACAGAGTTTGAATCTACTAGAGATAGATTAGTAGAAGAAAGATTAGAAGATGCTATTTCTTATGTTTTTTCTCAGGAGTACTCTTAGGTTTCTCTTTTTTCTTTCCTAGAACCCTACTTAGAATTCCTTCTTTCTTTTCCTTAGGTTTTTCTTTCTTTTCAGTCTTGTGTTTTGCTTTGAATTCGTCTCTGATTTTAATATCAAGTGATTTTAGAGCTGTTATAACTTCATCATGAGTTGCACCTTTTTTGATTTTAGCTATCTGAGGTAAGAACTCTAGGTGTCTAACATTACATTTTCGTCTTCGTGTGTTTCCATCAATTGTAACTAGACCTTTTCCTAAATCTTCAACAATTAAACATTCTCTACCAGAATCTCTGCCAGCTAATTTAACACATAATCTACCTATTTCCATGATACATAACTCCGTAAACTAATAGGAACATCCTTTTTCTCAATAAGTCCACCAACTAGCTGAGCTCGTAAACTCATGATT
>JAFCCX010000027.1 GCA_017609995.1 Candidatus Pacearchaeota archaeon
CCTTTCCAAGAAAAAGAAATTATTCGTGGTTCAAAAATCCTAATCAAACTTTGGAACACAGCTAGATTCCTAGAGATGCATCTAATCACTTCGCATCGATCAGAAGAAAAGAGAAGCAATCTAGAAGTTGTTGACAAATGGATTCTAGCAAGATTATCTGAAACAAGCAAAACATACAAAACTCTTTTTGAGAAACACGAGATTGGAAAAGCTCGGCAAGAATGCGAGCAGTTCTTCTTACATGAATTTGCAGATTTTTATCTTGAGATGATTAAGTATAGACTTTATGGTACTGACAAAAAGAGCAAAGCTACTGCTGTTTACACAACTTACACTTGCTTGCTAAACATTCTAAAGATGTGGGCACCAATTATCCCGCACATTTCAGAAGAAATTTTCCAAGAAGTCTTTATGGAAAAAGACAAAAGTATTCATATTTCTGAGCTAGACTTTTCTTTCACAGATAAGAAAGCTCTTGAGCTAGGAAAACTAGCAACAGATTTGGTTTCAAAGCTTAGACAATGGAAACAAAGTCAGGGCATTAGTCTTGGAGCAGAAGTTGAGGAGCTAACTTTAACATATCCAAAAGACCTTAAAAAAATCAAAGATGTTTTAGCAGGGGCACTAAGAATCCAGAATCTAACTGTTAAGAAAGGAAAGTATTCTCTAAATTAAACAAAGGCTTTTAAGAAATCTAGTTCTTATAAAATTATGAATGACAATATAACTAAAGATATCTATGAGATTGATTTAAGTCGTTTACCAAGAACAGATGCTGATATTGTTCTTGTTCAAAGCGCAATCAGAGGTCATCCTTTTCGGGTTGAAATTCTCGATTCAATTTTTAGACATACTGCAGGAAGGGGTGATTACAAAAGTGCACGACTTCAGGATATTAAACAAGAAGTAGATATACCTACTGAAGATCTCGAGGAACACTTAGGCGCATTAGTTGATGCAAAAATTATTGAAGAACTCGGTATTGGATCTGCTAGATTATACTTTCCAAGACATACACCGCCCACATATTCTACAGCAAGACAAAGAGAAACTGGTCGGCAACTTCATTATCCGCCCAAGAAATAACTTTTTAAACCTATAATTCTACTGATAATCATGGCAAATATAGCTAATAATGAATTAAAGAATGATTTAGCTAGCCAGCAATTTTGAAAAATTCCTTCCAGTGATTATCTTAAAGGTAATCAGGATAATTGAGTGAAAAAAATGGATCCTAAGATTCGTTTCCAATTACGGAAATTAGTTAGAGAGTTGGGAAAACATCGAGCTAGACATACTGAATTAATCACAGTTTATATTCCTGCAGGTTATGATATCAACAAAGTTAATGCACAACTTTCTTCTGAACAAGGCACAGCTAGAAACATTAAATCAAGTTCAACTAGAAAAAATGTTACAGATGCTCTTGAGAAAATGAGAAGAGAACTTAAAGTTTACAAGCAAACCCCGCCAAATGGCCTTATTTTGTTCTCTGGAAATGTTTCTGGGCAAGAAGGTGTATCTGATGTTCAAGTTTGGTCAATGGAGCCACCTATCCCATTAAAAACTCGGCTTTATAGATGTGATCAGAGCTTTTTCTTAGAACCTTTGAAAGAGATGACTGTCTCCACTGCAGCTTATGGTTTAATTGTTCTAGATCGAAGAGAAGCAAACATTGCTTGGTTAAAAGGTAAAACAATTGTTCCAATTAAGAGTTTTACTTCACTTGTTCCTGGAAAAACTCGGGCAGGTGGTCAGTCTGCAGCAAGATTTCAGCGAGTTAGAGAAAACTTAGCAAAAGATTTCTTTAAGAAAATTGCAGTAGCTGCTGACAAAGAATTTGCTAATAAGCCAGACCTTAAAGGTGTAATTGTTGGTGGACCTGGACCAACAAAAGAGAATGTTATTAGAAATCAATTTACAGAAGCGGTGAAAAAGAAGATTATTGGAACAGTTGATATTGGTTATACTGGTACTGCGGGTCTTGATGAGCTTGTAAATAAAGCATCAGATATTCTTTCACAAGAAGAAATCATTCAAGAGAAAAAAGCTGTTACTCGATTCTTTGACCTTTTAAGTACCAAACCTAGTTTCACAGCTTATGGTAAAGATGAAGTTGAACGAGCACTAACTTCTGGTGCAATTGATACTCTTTTAATTTCAGAGAGCTATGACGATAATGAGATTGAGCGGCTTTCTGAGAAAACTGAGCAAACAGGTGGAAAGTGGGTTCTAATCTCAAATGAAACTCGAGAAGGAAAACAGTTAGAACAATTCGGCGGAATTGCAGCTGTTTTAAGATTTAGTATCAGCTAGAAATGTTTTTAAGGTTTAGGTTCTAGGATTTTTTATGTCATTATATAGTAAAATTATGGGTGCAAAAGAAAGCTATACTGCTCGAAAAGATCCTCTAAGTTATGTTGCTCCATATCAAGAAGCTGTTGAGCTTCAAGATGAATATAATTCTCTTCCAGACAATGTTCTTGGTGTTTGTGACAGATTTGAAAATTATATTATGTTAAATTATAAGACCCTTGAGAAAGGGTATGAAAGATTAAAGACTTGGATTCACGAAATAAGACACTCAAATCAGCCAAGTTATAACACTCGCTTAGCTCAGGAAACTGACGCTAGAGTTCATACATCCACCTAAAATTATTTATAATCTAATGAGGTAAATAAGATATGGCAAATATCATCCAAGAAGAAATTGGAAAGATGAAGGAAGGACGGTATATCATTATCGATGGCGATGCTTGCGTAATTACAAAAATGCAGAAGTCAACACCTGGAAAGCACGGTCACGCCAAGTATAGAGTAGATGCAAACAACATTATTACTGGCGCAAAAAAGATTATTGTTATGACTGGTCACGCTAGGGTTGAGGTGCCGATTATTGAGAAGAAGACAGCTCAAGTTCTTTCTGTATCTGGAAACACAGCAAACTTAATGGATATGGAGACTTATGAGCAGTTTGATGCAGACATTCCAGCTGAATTTAAAGGTAAAATCATATCTGGTGTGAATGTAGTCTTCTGGACCATCCTAAGCAAAAAGATTATAAAGCAAGTAAAATAGAGGAAACCATGACTCGTATACCTGAGGCTACAGCTAGGCTCTTTCATAGGGTTTGGATATGCCGAAAATGTAAGAAGAAAATAAGAGCAGATGGCTCTAAGATTAGAGCTAGAAAGATACTCTGCCCTAAATGTGGTTCTAGAGATTTTCGAGCTAAACGAAAGGAAAAGAAGGTCATTAAGTAAGGCTTTTAAAGCCCTTTTTTGACATTATTTTATGACTAAGACAGTAATACTCCCTGAGATGAACATTGGCCTAATTGGGCATGTTGATCATGGTAAAACCACTCTGACAAAAGCTCTTAGTGGGAAATGGACAGATACTCACTCAGAAGAGCTGAAGAGAGGTATTACAATTAAGCTGGGATATGCTGATATTGACATTAAAAAGAACGGCAAAATCGTTCGAAGAGTTTCTTTAGTAGATTCTCCAGGTCACGAGACACTTATGGCTATTATGATTTCAGGAGCTGCTATTATGGATGGCGCTATGCTATTAATTGCAGCTAATGAACTTTGTCCACAACCACAAACTAGAGAGCATTTAGCTGCTCTGAAAGTTATTGGCATCAAAAACATTGTTGTTATTCAAAACAAGATTGATTTAGTTACAAAGCAAGAGGCTGAAAAGAACTACAAACAAATCAGAGATTTTGTAAATAAGGAACTCGGATTCACTGTTCCAATTATTCCTATTTCAGCTCAAAAGAAAGTTAATGTTGATTTAGTACTTGAAGCAATTCAAGAGCTTTTTCCAACTCCAAAAAGAGACAAAAAAGAAATTCCAGAATTCATAATTGCAAGAAGTTTTGATATTAACAAACCAGGAACAGAACTTGATAAACTAACTGGTGGAGTTATTGGTGGAGCAATTATTGCTGGTAAATTCAAAGTTGGTCAAGAAATTGAAATCAAACCTGGTTTCAAAGTTGAGACTAAAGGACAAATTGAATGGAAATCATTTAAAACAAAAGTTGAAAAAATTGTAGTTGGTTCAACTTCTGTAAAAGAGAAAACATCTGGTGGTTCAATTGCAATTGCAACAACTCTGGACCCCTCTGTTGTAAAATCAGATTCACTTGTTGGAAATGTTGCTGGATGTCCAGGAAAACTTCCACCTGTTTGGCATAATTTAAATCTTGAAGTTCATCTTTTTAAGAAAATTGTTGGAACAAAAGAAGAGACTCTTGTTGAGCCAATCAAAGGAAATGAACCTCTCATGATTAACATTGCAACTGCAACAACTCTTGGAATTGTTAAATCTCCTGGAAAGAAAACCAAAGTTAACTTGAAGAGACCAATTTGCGCAAACAAAGGTGGGAAAGTTGCACTTTCAAGACAAATCAAGAACAGATGGCACTTAATTGGTTATGGTGTAATTCAATAAAGTATATATCTTAGTAATTCTTAGTATATTTATGGTAGTTAAGTCGGCTCCTAAGAAAGTTGGTAAGGTTACACATTATTACTCAAAACTAAAAGTTGCGGTTATTAAGATACTAGCTCCTGTTCGAGATGGTGATAAGATTTCTATTGAAGGTGAAACAACTAATTTCAAAATGACTGTTAAGTCTATGCAAATCAAACATAAGACTGTTAAGTTAGCTAAAAAAGGTCAAGCTATTGGTATGAAAGTTAGGAACAAAGTTCGCGAACACGACGCTGTCTACAAATTATGAAAATAAGCAAAAAAACTGTTGCGTGTATTCTAATCATAGTTGTAGTTTCTCTTGTTTTTTATTTTCTTTATGTTCCAGTAAAAGGCAATTGGAACCTGAGACAAATCGCTTTGCTAGAACCAAAAGATGAGTTTTGTTTCGCTGCAATGGGTGATAATCGGGATGGAGATGAAATTTTCAAAACAATTATTTCTCAATTAGATGAAGAATATGCTTTTGCAATTGATGCTGGTGATTTAGTTAGTGAGGGTCACAAAAGCGAATATCTTAATTTCTATGAAATGATTCAAAAATCTGAGATTCCATTTATAGCAGGTATTGGGAATCATGACGTTAAAAATCTTGGTTGGATATATTACCGACAAATGTTTGGGGAAAAATCTTTCTCATTTAATTATAGCAATGTAAATTTTATTTTCTTAGATAACTCAGATTTCAAAGTTGATGACAAACGACTACTTTGGTTAGAAAATGAACTTTCAAAAGAGTACAAACTTAAGATTGTAATTATGCATATGCCTTTAACTGATCCAAGAGAAGGTGAAACTCATGCAATGCAAAAAGGATCTGCTGACAAACTCATGATTATTTTGAAACAAGAAAATGTTTCTCTATTAATTGCTAGTCACATCCATGGCTATGAAGAAGGAAATTTTGATGGTATTCCATTTATAATTACTGGCGGAGCAGGAGCTCCACTAGCTAAAGACAGCTTCCATCACTTTGTAAAAGTCTGCATAAATGAAGAAATAACTTGGGAAGTTATTAGAGTATAGCAACTTGACACATATCTCCAACTAATTGTTGAAATTGTTCAGCATCTTGTCTTGTTCCAATTATACCTGCACCCCAATGCATAGGTATTCCAATTTCAGCCATCTCTGGAATTTTATCTGTATCACCTGAATGATAAATCTTAACTCCAAAGAAGTCTATAACATAACCAATTCCTGTTCTTGGTGTGTGATATGGTTTACCAATGTTATAGGCAGGAACTGCAATAACTTTAATGTCGTGATTTTTGTAACCTTTTCCAACTTCAAGAAGTTTAGCAATAACTATTGTATTTGGTTTCATTAATCTTTGAATGTTTTGAGGAGAACAATGGTCGTGATGTTCATGTGTTATTAGAACATAATCTGCAGGTGGTGCTACACCATCTAGAATATAAGGATCAACATAAACTATTTTTCCTTGTGATTCAAATCTAAAACCAGCGTGACCTAACCACTTGAGATGAACTGGTCCTATATTTAATTCTCCTGCCATAACTGGAGAAAGATTAACTACAATAAATATATTTCTATAGTAAACTTTAAATCTATGTCTATCCTTGTAAAATCATGATTTGCATAATTGCACTAGTTGTGTTTGGAGTACTTGGAATATTTTCAGCTACACATAGAAAGTTAGCTGCAGAAGCATTTGATTGTGTTTTCAAAACAATTACTTTACGGCCTTGTGACACTGGCTTTGATCAGCGAGTAAAAGGAAAGTTGGTTGGTTGGCTTTTTGTTAGAAATCCAAAAGTAGCTGGAGCAGTTAGCAAGAATTTCAAAGTATTTTCTTGGCTTTTAGTTATTATTATGCTAGTTAGTATGGTATATTCTGGTATTGCAATCTATAACTTAGCAACACATGGAACTTGCACACCAGAGAATCCAGATGCATGTGTTCTAACACCTGAGCAAATTGCAGGTGGATGTGATTGTGAAATTCTAGATGAATGTAGTGTTGTCATTGCTGGTGATTGCGGTCCAGATTGTGAGTGTGAAGACAAGCGAGATTGCAACTTAACAACGTAAAAAACGCATTAACGCTGTGAATATAGTCGTAATCATCAAAAAGGTTTTATATGTTACTTTTAAGGCTAAATTAACAATGGTCGATGAAAAAAATACACCTGATGAAGATGAGCCAAATACTGATCAACCAGAAGAAACGCCTGTAGAAAAAGAATCTACAGTAGAACCAGTTGAAACTACATCTACGCAATCATTTAAAATAAATAAGATATGGATTTGGCAAGGACTTGTAGCTATTTTCGTAATTCTACTTATTGCATCTATTTGGACTGGTGGATTTGGACTTGTGGGTTCAGCTGTTCAAGACCCACCATCACAACAGCCACCTGCAGTAAATAGGTTAGGAACATATGATGTTCATGAAAATACTATTTGTACAGAAGATGGAAAACCGGTAGTTTACTTATTCTCAACAACATGGTGTCCACACTGTACTTGGATTACAGACACCTTCAATAGTGTTGCACAAGAATATGTAGATGCTGGAAAAATTGTCGCATATCATTGGGAAATTGATATTGGCGATGATACACTAACAGATGAAGTTGAAACAGAAGTTCCAGCAGAACACATGAGTATTTACAGACAGTTTAATCCCGGTGGTTCAATACCAACTTTTGTATTTGGATGTCAATATTCAAGAATTGGTAATGGACATGAACAAGCAAATGATTTAGCTGCAGAAGATGCAGAGTTTAGACAACTCTTTGATAAACTAATTGAAGAAACTGGCTAAACCTTTTTTTCTTATTTATATTCTAAAACATATAGTTGTCACTTTAGAATACACAATAACATTAAAATACTATTCCCGCAATATAATAACAACTAAAAATGGAGGGATGAGACAATGGTTTTTGGTTTGCTAAGACGAGTTCGAAGAAAAGTTACACGAAAGAAAGCTACTACTCGAAAGAGAACTGTAAAGAGAGCTACTAGAAAGAAAGCAACAACTAGAAGACGAACAACTACAAGAAAGACTACAGCTCGAAGAACTACTGCACGACGAACTACAGCTCGAAAAGCTACAAGAAAACGAGTAGTAAGACGAGCAACTACTGCAAGACGAACTACAGCTCGAAGAACTACTGCACGACGAACAACAACTAGACGAAGAAGATAAACTCCTACTCAACCTTTCTTTTTATTTTTAATTATTTTTTTATTACATAATTTTTTAAATCATTATGTTTCATATGTAACATGAAACTACTTTGCTTGTTAAGTGGTGGAATTGATTCACCTGTTGCAGCTTACTTAATGAAAGAAAAAGGTTATTCTTTAGAGTTTGTGCACTTTAATATGATGCCTTTTGGTCATACTCACACTTTTGATAAAGTTAAGAAACTAATTAAAAAAATTGGTAACAAGAAACTTCATGTTATTGAACATGGCAAATGGATTGGTAAAGCTTACGAAAAGATTCCAAGAAAAAACATTATTTGTTTGTTATGTAGAAGACGAATGTTAAAACAAGCTTAAAAACTTGCAAAGAAACTTGGTTGCAAAGGTTTAGTTACAGGTGAAAACTTAGGACAAGTTGCATCACAAACTATTGACAACTTGCAAGTTGAAGACGCTGCAATTAAACTTCCTATTGTTCGTCCGTTAATTGGCTGGAACAAAAATGATATTATTAATGTTGCAAAAGACATTGGGACATATACCACCTCAATTGAACCAGGTGGTTGTTGCAACTTAACTCCAAATAAACCTGAAACCCATGCTAAAATCGAAGAGATTATAAATGCTGAAAAACGGGTAAAATGATGAAAGCATATCTTATTCTAACAGTTGTTTGCTTACTTTTAGTAAGCGGATGTATTGGAGGTGAAACAATGGTAAAAGACGGAGATACAATTAAGGTTGATTATTGGCTAACTGTTGATGGAGAACAAATTGATACATCAGAAGGTCGTGGACCTTTTGAATTCACAGTTGGTGCAGGGCAAGTTATTCCTGGTTTTGACAAAACAGTTATTGGAATGAAAGTTGGTGATACAAAAGAAGTTACACTTACTGGCACAGATGCATACACAGCAGGACCTCTTGCAGGAAAAACCTTAAACTTCAAGATTACTATTTTATCTATTGAGTAAACTATTTATTTGTGTTTTGTTTACTCAGCTATATGAAAAATAGGAATGTTATAATTATGGGTGCTGCTGGTCGGGATTTTCATAATTTCAACACATTCTTCAGGGATAAACCAGAGTATAATGTTGTTTGTTTTACTGCAACTCAAATTGTAGGGATTGCAAACAGACGCTATCCAAAAGAACTTGCAGGTAAACTTTACCCGCAAGGAATTCCAATTTATGATGAAAAATATCTTCCTGAGCTAATCCAAGATAACAAAGTTGATGTTGTTGTCTTAGCTTATTCTGACTTGCCTCATGACTATGTAATGCAGAAAGCTGAAAAAGTTATTGCAGTTGGTGCAGATTTCTGGCTTCTTGGTGCAAACAGCACAATGATTAAGTCAAAAAAACCTATTATTTCTGTTTGTGCAGTT
>JAFCCX010000028.1 GCA_017609995.1 Candidatus Pacearchaeota archaeon
GTTCTATCGCGTGAAGCTTTAAATTAAACATAGCTTCTACAGTAGAGGTATCATCTTTTTTAAAATAATTTATTCTTAAAATTGTTTGTATATTAATAGGATTTGTTGATATATATTTTGGTAATGTGGAGGCATAAGGAACCTCTATCCACCCTTGGCTTTGCACTTCATCATCAACACCGTATGACAGTCCAAACCTTCTTACCTCTACGAATAAAGCTGAATCGGCTGGATGAATAAATCCGACTTGCATCCAGAGTTTATCACCAAAGCTATGATTTTTAATAATAGGATTAATACCATTTAACTTACAATCAAATGGTATTTGGTAATCAACACTATTTAATCCATTGACACCAAATGAAGCTTCTATGCAATCGGGCATATAGTACAAAATAGATCTATCTTCAAGAGTTGCTGAAGAAAAAGCTTTAGTTTGAATTGTACTTGGCTTTATTCCGATCATAATAATTTCTTTTTACTTGTTTTTCTGATTTGTACATTCCAGTAAGCATAACCTTTTATGATACTTACTGTTTCATATAACTCTTTTTCTAAGACATAAAACTTTTCAATTTTTTCATCATTAGAAATTAAATTAACTGAATTTTCATCTGGAAATAAATTTTTAGGAAGATACTTAATTATAAGATCTCCCTGCTTTATATTTCCACCTTCTTTCAATCTCAAACTATGAGAATAGTCTGAGATAAATGGATTGGGATCAACTTTTGTAAGTTCATCAGTTGGTTTTCCCCTACCCTTTCTTTCTTTCCATGTTCGAGTTAGAAGATAAACTTTGCTCTTATATATATCAAGGCTTTCAATCGTTTCCAGTGCGCCTTGTACGTCTTTAGCAACGTCATCTAGTAAACTCATAAACAGACCGAAACCATATTTGATGATCCTCTTAATGGAATATCTAAATATCTGGCCAATTCTTTTAATAATCTTTTGTACTCACTCTTAACAGTTCGATCATTATTTTCAGTGTTAAAAACAATATCTCCAACTTGCTTAAGCTTTCCTTGATCTTTTAAAGCTGTAAGATTTGTTCTTACTGCATTGATGTCTTTTAACATGCTTTCGACTCTATCTTCTGTAAAAGTGTCAAGATCTGTAAGCCTGTCTGCAACTATACTATTGTAAAGATTGCTTCCATCAATTATCGTCTTTGCAGGATAGCCCAGTAAAAACAGAATCTCATTTTTTATCTCTAATGAAAGAGCCATTACTCAGCCTTTTTATTTGTTTGTTTTTTTGAGACTTTTTTAGAAGCCTTTTGCGAATTTTTTCTTTCTTCAAGTTGCTCGCTTCTTGATTTTCTGTTTTCTGAAGCATTTTCTCCCTGAGATTTTTCTTGTTTCTCGATCTCTTTTTGACCTTTCCGAATCCTTTCATGACCGATCACTTTACCTTTTTTATCTTTGATTTCTTTTGTTTTGTACCTTGAGTATAACATTTGATTTCCCTTCGATTAAATTAAAAAAAGGGATCTGAATTAACAGACCCCAAATTATTATTCACCTTCTGTAGTAATAATTAAACCTGATTTTTTGTCATCAGCAGAAATTTTTCCATGGAAAGATTTAACTGCGTACCACTCGTTACCAGTAACGATAATTTCTCTTGCAAGAATATCTTTATCGTCATCGAATTCCATCATTTGCTTTTCCATAATCCCATAAGCATTCATCTTATGAAATGAACAAGCATATGCTGCTTGAGTATCGATTACTTCAAAATACTGAGGAACCTTATCAGCAACTACAATTGCAGTACCGTTAATTGTTCTACCTTGGAATCCCTTAACAACACTCAATGGATCATTAGCATCTGATTTTAAGAATCCTGCATTAGCATCCGTTAAAAGAGAAAGTAATTGTTTAGAGTGCATAAAAGCTACAACAGACTCGTCGTACTTGTCACCAAAAGCTCCAATACGACCTTGCATGAATTTTTTAACAGTCATACCATCATCTTTCAATGTTGATTTGTATCCAACAATAGCATTGTCGTAAACACCAGGCACCGCGTTAGAATAGATCTCACCGATAAGTTTATTATCAACTTTTTCAGCATGAACTCTTGCAATTTGTCTTTGAGCTTCAGCGAGAAGACCAGCAGAACTATCACCAGTTGCTTTAAATGCTTTTTTCTTAATACCTACTGCTTTACCAGCTTCAAAAACAGTTGCAGAAAAGCTATCGTCAGATAAGTTATCTACTGTAAGAGATTCAGTTTCAGTTGGTTCTTCACAGGCACCAATTTGTTTGTAGTATGGGAAATTTACAGTTAGTCCCGTTCCTTCTGCTTGAAGATCTCTATTTCTAAGTGCAAAAGCACCAAAAACAAGTTTATCGTCAAAATAAGCCTTTACATGATCAGACCATACTTTCGGCTCGAATAGTAAGTCAGTTGAAGCTGTTGCTCCCATAATTTAATCCTTTGTTAAAGTTATAATAATCTTTTTTCTTTTGCCTGTTTAAATAACGAGTTATAAACTTCAGGGCTTTTTGTATATAACTCAGATTTTTGTGTAACACTCATTTTAACAAAAGCTTCAAGAGAAATTTCACCTTTTTGATCAGGATTTTGATTTCCTTTTTCTTTTTCTAAAACTGTACTGTTACTATCGTCGATATTGCTATCAGAAAAACCTTTAGCTTTACCAACGATTTCTGCTAATGTTTCTTCAGAAAGTTCCTGACCTTCTTCTAATCCACCAACTTCTTTTTGCATCAAGAATTGGAAATACTCATAATTACCATGAGGAATCCCAGCTTCATAAGCCATACCTTGAACCGCATTTTCATACGAAGAATTCTCAACACTACTTTGAAGCTGTGAAATTTGTTGCTCTGGTGTTAAGTCCTGCCCATTACCATCGTCACCAAACATAGCTTTAAGCCCTGTTTCCATCTTCTCCAATCTAGTATTAAGATTATTATTCTTAGTCCTATGATCAGCACTCTCGCCCCTCAAGCTCTTAATAAGATCTTGAGCAGACTGTGGCAAAGTCGAAACATCTAGTTTGTCATTTGCACTATTATTATCTGGCGTTCCTGACGCTTGATTACCATCTTTATCTAATTCTGTTTTTCCAGCTTCTCCAGTTGAGGAATTTCCCATCGACTGTGCATTTTGTTTGCCAGCATCTACATTTGGATCTGGATCAACATTTCCAGTACTAACCTCACCACGTTCATTTGATAAGATTCTTTTCATTGCTTGGAATAAATTCATTTCGTTCTTTTTCTTCATTTTAATTCTCCTATTTATCAGTATCGTAACTATCCCTAATGGGTATTAATATTGCTCTATCGTTTGGCCTATTTGGTGGGGCCATGAATTTGATTTCTTTACCATTATAATGCTGAACGAAAGGCTTTTCAATATCTATTATAGGATTCTTTTGAGCTAACTCTTTTGAATCTTCAGCCGTTCGCTCGTCCATTGGATGAACTAATGATTTTTTAAGATCTGGAAGGAATTTCTTTTTAATTTCTCCCATACCTGACATTTTTGATACATTATAGATCTGATGCAATTCAGTTCTAACGATTCTATGCAGTTTCCACTCGTTTAGCTTAACAGATTGACCCATATCCGCAACTACTTGAGATAAAGACCTTTTTTGTATCAAACCTTGAGTTAATACATGTTGCATAGTTGCTCTTAAATCTTGATTGTAACCTCGAACGGATGACTCGTAATTATTAAATAAAAATCTATCGGGATTCGTGGATTCGAGAATAAGAGATATGGGGACAAGTTGAGATATACCATTGAATTTTTTCTCCAGTTTATTGATTTCTGTAACTGAATCCTCAACCCCATTTTCATACATGAAGTTAAAGCTTTCTTGCATATCGTTTTTTATCCGATGTTCTAATGATTCTATTGTAACATTTAATTGATGCAGAAGAGTCTCTAGTTTCGCTTCTGTGAAGGTATTATCTTGAGCCATCATCAATTGTACTTGAAGAGAGTTAAAAGCTTCTCTGTAGTGATTTAAGAGTACTTTAGCCTCAGTATTCTCAAGGCCTACAATTCTACGAATATGATTTTGAAACATTCTATCGTTAAACATTATATTCTAAACCTCAATTGTCGTTTAATAAATCTTGTACCAAAATCTTTAGCAAGTCTAGTAAAAGCAGTTGGTATTTTTATATGAAATTTCTTTTTCTGCTTTAATAGCTTACTACTTTGTCGAGCTATTAAATGAGATGCAATTTGTGAACCAGCTTCAGCTCCTACATCAATAAATGGCGAATCAATTTCAACTCCTTGTGACCTTAATCCTATTTGTACTGCTTGTGAAAGTAAAGCTCCACCAAGTAATTGTCCAGCAGAAGAAAAATGTCTTGCTCTTTTTAATCTCTTAATATTAGAAGCTCTTTTTACACTTTCTGGTATAGCTCCACCAACTTCACCCATAAGATCAAAAGCCATTTGCTTTCCGAATTTTGCTTGCTTTAATTTCTTAAGAGATAAGGCTCCTGCTCCAATTGAAGTAGTTAATCCAGCAACAGTAAAACCAGCAGACTGCAAAGCAAACTTAGTTTCTTTTGCCATCTTCTTAGGCTTTTTTTGCTTCTTAGGTTTAAAAGATTCATGTCCCTTAATTTTTATAGGAACGACACGACCTTTTATTCTGACGAATCTTATATGTTCATTGCTCATACTGAAGAATCCTTCCTTTTAAAGAATTTATATTTGTCGTCCATATACTTAGAGTAATGTTCATCAGATTTCTTCTGATACATATCACTCTTTGTTTTTTCTTTTTGATTTACTTTTCCGAATTGTCCACCAGTAAACATTCCAGCTATCCCACCTAATGCCATAGATCTTAAACCTGTTTTTCTACTAGCTTTTATTGAAGCTAAAGCTCCAAGACCAATACCACCAAGCATTCCAAACATTGTGTTTTGTCTCTTTTCTTTATATGCTTTTCCATGAGCAACATCGGACTTGTCAAACATCTTAAAAGCTTGCTTTTTATGATATTCGCCAGAATGCTTAACTTCTTTTTTCTTTTTCTTTCCACCAACAGGAATAACTCTTCCATTCTTTCTTATGAATCTCATTTTTTCACTCATTTTATTTTCCTTTATTCAAGTTCTCTTATTTTGTCATTAAGTATTCTAATGTTTTCTCTAAAGTTTCTAGGCTTTCTTTTTTTACCTTTATCACTTCTTGTTTTTCTTAGTTTATTTAATTTTGTTAAACTATTCATAATAAAGCCTTTAAAATGGTGCATCTTCTAATAGATCAGGTCTTTTACTTTTCTTAACTCTTATTGGAACGATACGACCACCAATTCTTCTGAAAATAACATCTTTATTATCATAAATCTGACCTGTCTTTTTTCTGAATTCCATATCTGGATCGTCGTATCCCTGTTTATTTTTAAAACCTTCATTTAATCTTTGAATTGCAACCTTTTCTAATCTCAAATGCTCTGTGTGACACTCTGTCATGCTTGTCCATGACTAACGTCGTCCTTGATTTCTCACTTTGATTAATCTCGAATTCCATTTGAACAAGCATTGACTTGATTTCTTTTTTTGCATAATCAGATTTATAATTACCTTTTTTTCCTGTTTCAACGTAGCGAGGTTTAACACTTGATTTAACCTTTCCGTTTTTCATTTTAAATGTGGTAATCGTTTCATTCATTATGATCTACTTTTTACTGCTTCATTTATAAAAACACCCTGTACCATCATTCTTAATTGATTTATACTTCTTAAGTCATCAGCTATTGTTACCCTTAACTTGTATCCAGCTCTCATAAAAAGTGCCTCTCCAGCTTTTGCCATTGTCCATCGAACTGAAAACCCATCTTGTTGACCAGCTCCATTAACATCAATAGTAGAATCGACACCAGCAAGAGAATTAAAATCAACATTTTTTTTGATGTTTAATCCGTCAGTAAATTCTATAAGAACATTATCTAGTTCATCTAATGCTTCAAATTTTAGTCCAACCCCTAATGCTGAAAGACCTATAAATAACTCTGGAGTTATTGCTTCATTATGACCTGATATATTTATCCTTTGTAGCCATGCAAATTTTCCAGCAGGAATAACATATTCAAAAACCTGTGGAACCGTTGATCCATTAATATTCATTTCAGCAGAAGATCCATTTCTAAGAAACTTAAAAATAAATTCGTCTGGTGTAAATGTTCTCTTCTTGTTAAAAAATGATTTTGTTCTTGCAAATAGTCCCATTACATTCTCCTAAAATCCAAATGTGTTAAATTGTTGTTGAGTGTTTACTCTATTTAATTCTAATTCCATAT
Organism: Candidatus Pacearchaeota archaeon; assembly: GCA_017609995.1. Classification (GTDB taxonomy): domain Archaea; phylum Nanobdellota; class Nanobdellia; order UBA10117; family JABICX01; genus JAFCCX01. The sequence goes on from JAFCCX010000028.1 coordinate 6,317, forward strand.
CGTCAATATCTAAATCAGGAATCTGAGCCATAATATTTTTAAGTGCAGTTTCTCTTGAAATAATATTACCACTTGATAACTGTATAAACATTGAAATTATTTGTTGTTTATCCTGTGTAGTTGGTGGAAATATTGGTGGCCATACCGCAGTAATATCTAATGATACTGGTTTATAATTTGGAGGCATACCAATTGCTAATGGCATTCCACGCTGGTTAAATATAACTAATGAAGCTAACGCTTTTTGCATTAACTTAATCATGCCTCTTTCTACATGTGGGCGCATCTGGTTGATAAGTTCAACTAATGGGCCGTGAAGAATCTCCATTGCTTTTCCACTCTGAGCAGAACCAGCAATTTTTTCAGGATCTAACATAACGACTCTTGCAATGTCTTGAATATCTTGCTTAAGATCTTGCCTATGTTCTTTACCTGTCATGACTCCAGATCCACTCACTTCTAAGAAATTAGCTTCACCTTCTCGACCTACGTTCCAACCTTTTGAAGATGACTTTATTAAAGTTTCAATTTCATCTTCGTCCATACCCTTAACAATTAGTTGAGGATCTTGACCATATAATACAGCCTTATCAGACTGTGAAAGATTGTAATTTACAGCATCCATAAAGTCGTAACACTTTTCAACTATTGATTTTTTATCACCATCTGGAGAGTGTTTATTATATCCATTTCTGAACCACTCACCTTGAACAAAACCAAGATTATGTGTTGCTCTATTTACTTCTTGGAATTCTGGTACATTTCCAGATACGAATTTTGGAGTATCATAAAGAATATCTGATTGCTGTCCAAGTTCTAATTGATACCACTTCTTAATCGGATTACCTTCAGAATCTAAATCTTGATTATCATC
>JAFCCX010000029.1 GCA_017609995.1 Candidatus Pacearchaeota archaeon
TTTCATGAGGACCTGATGAGAAAATAAAAGGAATTCCATAATCTAATGTTAATGAAATAATTGCTGCACGTATAGCATTTGGTTCAACTGCACGCGAAATAAATAGTGCTTCAAGATCACCTTCAACAAGAATTAAAGGTTTGTCAAAATTTCGTTTTAATTCCATTGCTTGATTGAAAAGTCTGCGATCTAATAATGAATTTACAAAGTCACTTACTTCTTTTTTCTCAACACAAACATCTTCTGAAACAAGAAAGTAACCAATTTCTAAATTCATAATTTCAATTTGCAAGTTTAGTTTATGTAATTCTTTTAGTATTTGTCCGCGTTCGCGAGAATCTATTATAATTTTAAGAGTTTCAGTATCTTCTTTTACAAATTCCTTCAATGGTTTGTGTGTTCGTTTTATTTCAGAAACAGTGTAAATTGCTTGACGCATCTTTTCTTCTTTTGATTTACTCGCCCAAAAATAAGCTTGGTCGCGAGTGTTTTTTGCAATTAAAACAATTAGTTTACCAATTTTTTGTCTTCCAGTTCTACCACGTCTCTGAATGTTTCTAATAGCAGATGGAATTGGTGAATAGAAAATAACATAATCAACAGATGGAATATCAAGACCTTCTTCTGCAACAGAGGTACAAACCAATACATTTAATTCGCTACGCCGTAGTCTTTCAATAACTTCCATTTGTTCTTTTTGTCTCATTCCTTTTGACCTACCACTTGCCTGACCAACAAACCTTTCAACAGCATGTTGTGATAATTTTTCATAAATAAGGTCAACATTCGTTCTATATTCTGAGAAGATTAACAACTTAGCTTTTGGATTATCCTTAATTATGTTACTAACTAATTCTTCTAGCTTAGCTAATTTAGGATGTTCAATTCCGTTTTCAATAGCTTCTTGTGTTAACTTATATGCGACACGTACATGGAACTCAGACACAAGATCTTTTACAGCTTTAACTGTAGTTGATTTTGATTTACTCCAGATATCTTCAAAATATGCGTTAAGAGAAGCAAGTGATTCAGATTCTAATAAATTTAAAGCATGATCAAGTTTAATTAAAGATGCAACAGTTGATATCGCACGCATAATTGTATAATCTCCTTCACTGATTCTTCCACGCAACATTGCTTGAAGTTTCAAAAGCTTTGTTTTGGAAACAAATCTTAATCCAGAACTTCCAATTACACCAATATTTTTTAGTTTGAGCAGGCGGTCTCGTATAGCAGCTTCTAAATGTTTTTTAATTTGCAAGAACTCTTTTGGCAAGTCAATAAACACATTTTGTGTTAAAGTATCTTGGACAAACTCTCTTACTTCATGATGCAGTTTATCTCTTGATTCTAATTTCTCAATGTGAAGAGTGTCACAAACTTCATTTATCTTTTCAGAATCAGTTCCAGGTGAAGCAGTTAGCGCAAGTATTCGGCCATTTGGTTTTTTACTGTATTGTTCTGCAATAAAAACATAAGAATAATCACCTGTAGCTCGATGAGCTTCATCAAAAACAATAAGAGCAACATCTTTGAAATCTAATTTACGATTTAACAAATCAAATTCAATTGTTTGTGGAGTTGAGAAGATTATTTTAGCATTTTTCCACAAATCTTTTCGTTTAGTTGGTGGAATTTCACCTGAAAAAGCAACTAACTCACCTTCATCAAACTCAAAAAACTCTGAAAATGTTTTCAAATGCTGATTAACTAATGGTTTTGTCGGAGCAAGAATCAATATTTTACCTTCTTTGAATCGCAAGCCAGCTAATGCAATTGCAATAAAGGTTTTTCCTAAACCTGTTGGAATTACGCAAAGTGTATTTTTCTTTGTTGCAGTAGCTAAGATTGTCTGTTGGTATAGTCGTAAGTCAAGCTTTTTCTTCAAAAATTCCATTGTTACTTATGGATAAAAACCTTTAAATTAATTAGTATAGTCGAGCCTATCCCCACTTTTTGTACGCGGTTGGATCTCTACCGCCATGTGTTTCTTGTGGTGTAGCATGAAGACTCCACGGTTCAATCATAAATTCCCAAACCAGATAGATAATAAATGCGATTACACCGCCAGTAATTAGTGAAGCAAGGATTGAATTACCAGCATTATACATTAATCCAGTTATTGTTACAATGAAGAACATGAAAGCCCACATTGGTTTTGATCCAAAGAAGATGTATTCACCCTCCATAAATGGAAGTTCTTTCTTTGAATAGTAAGCCATCTTTCCAATTCTATAAGATAAATTGTGTAGCTGTCTTTTTGCGCCTAAAAGAAGGAATGAAAATACTCTGAAAAATGGGAATAAGTTAAACCAAGCTAACCAGAAATTGATAAATACAAGTTTACTTAAAATGTAATTTCCCGGATAAACATCAAGTAATAGCCCAGCAATAATCATTATTGTGAAATTAATTAATGGCCCAGCTAGTGCAATTCGCGCAGATTCTCTTGGTCCTAAGTTTGCTTTACCAAAACCCGGTCGTTTTAGAATGATGGGGGTGATTGTTATTGTCCAAATAGCTGCAAAAACAATATAACCATTAGTTAAGATAGTTGCAATTACTGCAAAAAGTAAAAGTGCTTTCCAACTAATTGTTTTTACCTTTGCTTTATATTCTGCACCTGCAGATCTATGAAATACTTCATGAGCAAAAATAGATATTCCAACAAGAAGAGTTGTAATAATTAAATTTCTAATACCAAATCCAAAATCAAATGTTGTAAATCCCCAATCTCTGAAACTAAAACAGAAACCAAGAACTAAAGTAGATGCAATTAAGTAAGTTAATTCCTTACTATCCAACTCTAGATATTCTCTAAACTGCATTATATTGTAAACTCAATACTTATCTAAAAGTCTTTCTAAATGCGGCGACATGGCCTGCGCCTATCACAACAAGTATCTTAGAATCCGGAAATCTTTGATTTAAAATTTTAAGTTTTTTAATCATAACCTTATTTCTATCATCAATTAGAACTTTAGCAAACTCCGGAAAGACTCGTCTTAGTTCAGATGTTAATTCATTGACTAATTTATCATCAGGAACTTTTCGCAAGTTTATTTTTTTCAGCATCTTTCTTTCAAAGGGAAGCGCCCAGCCAAATAAAAGGTATAAACCAAGTTTTAGCTTCTCCTTTAAGCTAATTTTGTTAATTTTTCTAATAGTAATATTAATTGGTTGATCAATTAGGACTATCCGAGCCTTGTTTTTTTGAGCTGCTAAAACAGCAGTTTTCATATCAATACCTGGAGCGAAACCAACTTTTTTACCTAAGTATTTTTGTAACCATGAACCAACCATTACAAAGAACCATCCAAACACCCCAAGTTGTTTCATGTCCGCTAGCTTCAGTTTTTGTTTGCCGTGAAAAAGAGCGTACAGTCTAGACTGGTCTAATTCAACACAGACAAAATCAGGTTGCCACTCTGAAACCATTTTCTTAATTTCATCAACACTCTGTTTTGCAATGTGCGATGTTCCAACAATTTTTATCATGGCTATCAACGCTTTTTCAAGTTTTTAAGCTCTTCGTATACTCTAGCGTAGAGAAATCTTTTTATTAAGAAACAGCATCATGTAAACTAAGATGGTATTACAAATGAAGAACTTGAGTGAAGTTGAAGGTCTAGCAGTGTATACTGATTCTGGAGACTTTTTTGGTGAAGTAGAAGAAGCAATCTTAAAGAAAAATCGAGTAGATGGATGGAAAGTCCGATCAGCAAGAGATTCTTTCTTATCAAAAACAATGCCTGGAGCTAAAGGCGTAATTGTTCCACACCAATTAGTCAAATCAATTGGTAACATTATGATTGTTTCTAGAGGCGCTGCACCAAGTTTCCAAGAAGCAGAAGTGTAGTTTTTGTTTTATTTTTTTAAAACTCGACATTCTAATAGCGAAGACATTTTAAATAACTTTGAACCTTTAATGTTATGACTAAAGAATCTTCTGGCAAGTCTGAGGAACATGTTGAACTAAAGCTTTCACTTTCTAAAGAGCAATTGGAAAAGATACATAAATTTGTAGATGAGAAACGTTTTGATTCTGTTGATGATTTTATTGAACATGCTCTTACTCTCTTGATTTATGCAGAAGATCGCAAAGAAGATTTTCAGAAAATACTTAGCATGTAGAAACGATTTTGTTTTTACTATCTATTTTAAATTTCTTACCAAGGAATTTTTCTACAACCCAAATATTTGTTTTAAGATGCTTAGAAATTCTAGATGTTTTGAATTTACCACCTGCAAAAGCGATGTACGGAATTAGCTGGTCAGCCATTCTATGATCTACAGTTGCACCGGATTTAATTTCTTTTTTCAGTAATTTAGCAGCTTCGGCACCAACTATTTCAGCCCGTTTACCTTTTTCACCAATTGCGCAAGCACCTAATTTAGCATGTTGAAAGTGTGCATGTGCAGTAAAACTTGTTCCAATACCAAAAGAATCAACATATTCCATGTGATTTTCGCGAACTTCAAAGAATTTTTCAAATCCTTGTGTCTGACGATAACAAACATCTGCTTTTTCCAAGTCTTTTGAAGAAATACTGCTTACGTCTATGTGTTTTAACTTACCTGGATTTGTATGATTATATGGTTTCTTCTTCCAAGGAAGAACAGTAATATGTACGTGTCCACCACCCTTTGGATAGAAGCCACGCCTTTTGATTTTAACTATAAGCTCCAAACCCATTTCCTTTGCGTAGTCCGAAAAAACATGCTCAAAATAATCGATAGTGGGCGACCATATAACATCAGTTCCACCAATGATTTCAAAGGTACAAGAACTGTTTGAAAAAGCAGCTATCGGAACTAAAGTTTGCAACACCAAAGTTATTGACCCAGCTGTCCCGATGTCGAATTTAAATTTACCATTTTTGATTTTACCCGGTTCAAAAACAAGTGTGCTGGAACCCATTTTATTTTCTTGGACAGTTGCACCACATAATTCAGCTGCAGAATTAATTGCAGTTAAATGTTGAGCTTTCAAACCACTTTGTTTTCGACTTTCACGAATATTAGAAATTGTTATAGGCTTACCCGTTATTGCAGACATAGCAACAGCTGTACGAATAATTTGTCCACCACCCTCACCATAAGAACCATTTATTTTTATCATGTTTTAATTAAGTATAAGATTACATTTAACTTTTATGTAATGCTTTGAGATAATCAAGTGTTGGTTTTAATTCACTAAGTTTAGTTGGTCCGCCTTCACTAATCCATGGAAGATTTCTGCAATATTTTTTAAGAAAATTAGAAAGTTCTTTCTGATTAGGAGCGAGATCTAAAGGTAAGTGTGGTCTTATTTCTGACCGTCCACTGATATGCACTTCTTTTATTTTATTTCCAAGAGCAATAACCAAATCTTTAGCAATACCCATTCTATGATCGTGCTCCCATGCATGTTGCATATCTGCTTTATTTTTATTTCAAGCATCTGTTCTGCAGTTATAGATTCTGTTTGTTTAAGATCCATATTTTCAATAAGTATTGGCATATTGCTTTTTTTCAATAACATCTTTAATTTATCATTAAGCAAATGTCCATGAAAAACAATTCCGTCCGCCTTAAGATAAAAACAAATCTTAGCTAATTGATTAATTATTTTATCAGGATTCTTCGTATAGTTAGTATTAAAATAAGGTGCATGAATTGAAACATAATCAAACCCAGCTAATTGCTTTTTTACTTTAGGTAAATTTAAGGTGTAAACATCTCGATATGTTCGAAGATTAATCTCAACAGCATTTGCTCCGGCTTCTTTTATTTTTATTATTCTTTTTCCTTGTGAAAGACGAGTTCTTCGAATGATTACAGTAGAACATCCAATTTTCATTTGATAGGTAAACCGTTTTTCATTACTAATTTATTATCAACATACAGATTGCCGTTCTTTCCTTGCATCTGTTTAATCATATCAAGATGACTTGATGCAACATTTTTTCCATGATATGCGCCAGTATTATTACCAATTGCAATATGAATTGTTCCAAAAATCTTTTCATCAATTAAAATTGCACCAACAAACTTCGCTGCTTTATTTGTTCCAATACCAAGCTCTGCTATTCGGTCTTTTTCACCTGTATTTGAATCTAAGAATTTCTTAAATCGTTTAGCACCATCTCCGTCAGCGGAATAATTTGCAACTTTTCCATCTTTAAATTCAACCCAGAGATTTTTAATTAAACCAACACCATCTGGAAATACATTATCAAATAATATTTTTCCGTTAGCAGTGTACTCTAACGGTGCCAAAAATACTTCACCATCAGGAATATTTAATCCAAAATCACCTCTCGCAACATCTTCTTTGGTCATAATTCCATTAGACGGCATTGGAGCTCGTCCTTTAATTGAGAAAGTGAAATCTGTTCCATCATCTGCAATAATTCTAATAATATTACCGCCTTTCAACGCTTTTTGATAGTAATCACAAAGTTTTTGTGTATCTGGTTTGTAAGTTTGAACTAAAGATTCCCAAAAAGTTTTTTCATAAAACGCTTTAGGAACAACATAATCTTTTGGTTTCATTTCAACTGGAACACCAAGTAAACACCATCTAACTTTTCTATTATCTCGAAT